>CAYHCW010000047.1:0-11092 GCA_964355025.1 uncultured Gemmatimonas sp.
CGATCTCGCCGACCAAGTGGCGCTGCTCGCGCAGAGCGATCGCACCACGGGCCTGGTGATCGGCGAAAGCGGATCGGGCAAGGGACGCGTGGCCGAGCTCATCCACCAGATGAGCCCCCGCTCGTCCCAGCCGTTCGTGGAGGTCAACTGCGCGGCGCTGACCGCCGAGTCGCTCGACATCGAGCTCTTCGGGGAGGAAGGCGCGGGCGGCAAGCCGGCCAAGCTTGGTCTCTTCGAGATTGCCGACGGCGGCACGTTGTTCCTCGACGAGATCGGCGACCTGTCGCCGCAGATGCAGCCGAAGCTCCTGCGTGTGCTCGAAGGCAAGGGCTTCCGCCGGCACGGCGGCACGGTGGAGATCGTGCCGAACACGCGCGTCATCGCCGCCACCAGCCGCGACCTCGGCGAGGAGCTGGCGGCCGGCCGGTTCCGTGAAGACCTCTTCTATCGCCTCTCGGTGATGCCCATTCGCCTCGTGCCGCTGCGCGAGCGGTCGCGCGAGGACGTGCTCGAGCTGCTGAGCCACGTCATGGGCGAGCTGGCAGCGATGCTGCCGGGCGCGCCCACGGCGCTTACGGACGAGGCGCTCGACGCGCTGCTGCGCTACGGCTGGCCGGGGAACATCCGCGAGCTGCGCAACACGCTCGAGCGCGCGATGCTGATGGCACGTGGAGTCGGGCGCATCGAGGCGCGCCACCTGGCGCGCGAGATCACCTCCGCCAGCGGCGCCGACGTGGCGCATCACGCGCCCCGGACGCTGGCCGACGTCGAGAAGGCGCACATCGACCGCACGCTGAAGGCGCACCAGTCCAACCGGACGCACGCCGCCCGCGAGCTCGGCATCGCGCGTGCCACGCTCATCAAGAAGATCAAGGAATACGAACTGTCCGAACGCACCCGCGGGCGCGGGTGAGGAGAAAGGCCCGATGACGGAACGCGACGCCATGAAGTGCCGGGCCTGTGGACGCGAGGAACGCGCATCCGAAGGGTATCCCTGCCAGGACTGCGGCACCTTCATCTGCAACATGTGTGAGCTGCACGGGGTGGTGCGCTGTCTGGCGTGCGCGGCCAAGGGTCCGCCGCGCGCCGGCGACCCGGTGCCGCCGGCCCCGGCTCGATGAGTGACGCCGTCGGCTCTGCCGACCTGCGCCGCTTCGCACTGGCGGTTGGGCACGCCACCGACGCGGAGGGCGGCACGGGCTGCACGGTGGTGCGCGGCGCCGACGGCCCAATGCGCGGCGCGTGCGCCGTGTTCGGGCGCGCCACGGGAACGCGTGAACTGACGCTGCTCGAGCCGGGACACCTGGTGGACCGCGTCGATGCCGTGCTGATCAGCGGGGGCTCGGCGTACGGGCTGTCCGCGGCCGATGGCGTGATGCGCTGGCTCGAGGAACAGGGACGCGGTTTTCCCGTGGGGGCCGGCGTGGTGCCCATCGTGCCCGGCGCGGTGCTCTTTGACCTGCTCCCGCTGGGGCGTTTCGATGCCCGTCCCACGTCGCAGATGGGGTACGATGCCTGCGCGGCGGCGATGACGCACGGCATCAGCGAAGGAAGCGTAGGTGCCGGCGCCGGCCTCACGGTGGGCAAGGCGCTTGGCGCAGCCGGGGCGATGAAGGGAGGAGTCGGCGTGGCCGTTGTTGAGGCCGGCGGCGCGAGTGCGTGCGCCATCGTGGCGGTGAATGCGTTCGGCGACGTTTGCGACGCCGAGGGGCACGTGATTGCCGGCGCGTGCCGCGACGGCGTGTTTGTGGGGACCGAGCAACTGCTTGCCGGGCATGGCATGGCCGGGGCGTTCGGCGAGGGCCACAACACCACCGTGGCCGTGGTGGCAATTGATGGTGTGCTCGACAAGCTGGCGATGCAGGGCGTGGCGCGCGCCGCCGGTGCGGCGCTCCACCGACGCGTGCGGCCGGCCGGGTCGATGGTCGATGGCGACGTCATCTTTGCGCTGGCACCGCTCGCGGGATCGAACGCCGACCCCGTGCGCGCCGAGATGCTCGTGGTGGCCGCGCTCGAGCAGGCCATCGAACGCGCCGTGCGGACCGCCGTGGGACGCGACGGCGTCCCTGGGCTTGGCGGCTAGGAGACCAGCCCGCCGACGGCCATCGGCGCCACCGCACCGCCCACGTGCACGTGCAGCGCCACCTCGGCCTCGACTTCGCCGTCGAGTTCCACCCGCATCAGGTGCAGGCCGCCTTCGCCGATGGGAAGGTCGATGGCCGCGATGACGGGGATGTCCACCTCGGCGGTGCCGGGCGGCGGGGCGTGGACTTCCACCTCCCCGTTGGACGACCATATCTCCGCTCCGCCCGGGCTCATCCAGGCGAATGAGAGGGCGTGCGTGCCGACATCGTCGGGGCTGGCCTTGAGACGCACCACGAGCGTGGCGCGCGGATGCACCGCGGGGAGGTTGCCTACGTGCAGGGCGTCAAAGACGCCCAGGACGTTGAGCTTGCCTTCCTGCGAGAGGTTGGCGGCGTCGGCGAAGAGGGCGAAGGAACAGTACATGCAGGGAACATACGTCACGAAGGCAGGGTGGGCGAGCAGTGGGCAGAGACCATCCGCGGTTATCCGCGAAATCGGGAGTTCCGCAGTTGCGTGTTGGTTTCACCAGAACTCCGATGTGGTGCGCTCTACCTGCGGAACTCCCGATTACACGGATAACGCCGATAACAGCCGATCCAGGCGGAACCTGCACTCTGTCGTACTCTGTCGTACTCTGTCGTAGTCTCGCATTATCTTTCGTCCCATGTCGCGCCTGCGCCCGCCCCTCCTGCTTGCCGCCGCGCTGTTTCTCGGCGCGTGCGCCGCGCCGGCGCCCCAGCACGGCGTGTCGCTGGAGCCACCGTTGCCACGCCCGTCATTCACGCTCGCCGACACGCGGGGCCAGCCGTACGACTTCGCGCGTGAGACGCGCGGGCGCCTCACGTTCTTGTTCTTCGGCTACACCAGCTGCCCCGACGTCTGCCCCGTGCACGTGGCCAACGTCGCCACCGTGCTGCACAAGCTCACGTTCGAGGATCAGCAGAAGGCGACGTTTGTTTTCGTGACCGTAGATCCGGCGCGCGACTCGCTGCCGGCGTTGCGCGCCTGGCTGGATCATTTCGACAAGACATTTGTCGGGCTCCGGGGTGAAGAGTCCGTGGTGGACAGCCTCATGGGAACGCTTGGGCTGCCGCCGGCTATCCGCGCGGCTCCCACGAAGCCGGGCGGGTGGTACGAGGTGGGGCACGCGGCGCCCGTCCTCGTGTTCACCGCGGATGACGTGGCGCACGTGATGTATCCGTTCGGCACGCGCCAGCTCGACTGGGCGGAGGACATGCCGCGCCTCCTGAAGGTCGGACGCTGATGCAGTGGTGGTGTTCGGCCTCCGGCAAGCCGTGGACCTGGACGCCAGAGTTCTACCCTGGCGTCTGGATTGCCATGGTTGTCCTGGCCGTCGTGTTCGGGCTCCTCGCCCGCCGGGGCCGCGTGATGGGCGAGTCGCGGCTGGCGTTCTGGGGCGGGTGGACAGCCTTCGGGCTCGTCTGGCAGTCACTCGACTGGCCCCTCGGGCCGCTGGCGGCGGGGTACCTCGCCAGCGCGCACGCGCTGCAGTTCCTGATACTGGCCCTCGTGGCACCGCCGCTCCTGCTGCTCGCCGTGCGCCGGCCGCTCGCCGCTGCGGTGCCGGAGAGCGGGTACGGTCGCGCCGTCGCCATCTTCCTCACCCAGCCCATCATTGCGGCGGTGCTCTTCAACCTCATCACCATCACCACGCACGTCCCGTCGGTGGTCGACAGCCTCATGCCGACGCAGCTTGGGGCTTTCGCCATCGACGCGCTCTGGTTCGGGGGCGGCCTCCTGCTGTGGTGGCCGCTGGTGGTGAGCGCGCCGCCGCGCCCCTGGTTCAGCACGCCGGTGCGCATGATCTACCTTTTTCTGGCCACGCTGGTGCACACCGGCATCGCCATGGTGATGCTCGTCAGCAAGTTCCCGATGTATGGCATCTACGAATTGGCGCCGCCGTGGGAAGCCTGGACACCGCTCGAGGACCAGCACCTGGCCGGCGGCGTGATGGAACTGGCGGGGGCGGCCGTCATCTTCGGGATCATCACCGTGATGTTCTTTCGGTGGAGCGGCGGCGTGTCCGGGGAAATTCCGCCCAAGGCCCCTCCGAGGGATTAGTTTTCGCCGGATGCCCACCGACTCCTCCCACGCCGGCCACCCCCATCACCGCGTGTGGGTGACCGACCTGCTGCTGCTGCTGATGGCGGCCATCTGGGGCGTCAACTTCTCGGTGGTCAAGGTTGGCATGCGGTATCTCGAACCGCTCGCCTTCAATGCCGTGCGCGTGGCGGTGGCCGCCATCGTGCTGCTGCTCCTGGTTCGCCTGCGGGGGCTTTCGCTGCCGCCACGCCGCCAGACGCTGGCGCTGCTCGGGCTGGGCGTGCTGGGCAACGGCGTGTATCAGGTGTTCTTCGTCGAGGGTATTTCACGGACCCGGGCGGGCAACGCGTCGCTGGTGATGGCGGCCGGTCCGGCGCTCATCGCCTTCTTCGGGAGGTTCTACGGCGTCGAGAAGGTGCATGCGCGCGGGTACATGGGCATCGCGCTCTCCGTGGCCGGCATCGGCATCGTGATGAGCGGCACGGCGGCGGCGCTGGTCGGCGACGCCTCCCTGACCGGCGACCTGCTGATCCTCGCGGGCTCGGCCACCTGGGCCATCTACAGCGTGCTGCTCAAGCCGCTCACGCACCACGTGGATGGCATCCAGGTGTCGGCGCTGACGATCCTCGGCGGCGCGGTGCCGCTGCTGCTGGTGGCATCACCGGCCATTTCGCGCACGGCGTGGACGACGCTGCCGGCGCCGGCGTGGCTCGCCATTGCCTACAGCGGGATCTTCGCGATGGTGATTGCGTACCTCATCTGGTACCGCGGCATGCGGCTCATCGGCCCGACGCGGACGGCGATGTACAGCAATTTGCAGCCCGTCTTTGCCGTGCTCGTCGCCTGGGCCCTGCTGGGTGAGGTGCCGACGCTGGCGCAGGGCGCCGGCGCGGCGGCCGTTATGGCCGGGCTGCTGCTCACGCGCGCATGACCACCGTCGTCCTGTTCGACATCGACGGCACACTCCTCGCCAGTGGCGGAGTCGGCCGACGGGCCATGGAGGGGGCGCTGCTCGCGCACTTCGGCACCATCGGGCCCGATCACTACCGGTACGACGGAAAGACCGACCGGCAGATTACCCGCGAACTGATGCGGATGGCGGAGTTCTCGGACGAGGATATCGACGCGCGCATGGCCGCGCTGCTCGCCGACTACGTGGTGCGTCTCGAGCGCGAACTGGTGGACGGAGCGCGCGGCATCAAGGTGCACACGGGCATCCCCGCGCTGCTCGACGCGCTCGAAGCGCGAGCCGACGTGCTGCTCGGCTTGCTGACGGGAAATATCGCGGACGGCGCGGCCCTCAAGCTGCGCGCGGCGGGCATCGCACCGCATCGGTTTCGCGTGGGCGCGTATGGGTCAGACCACGAACACCGTTCGGAACTGCCGGCCATTGCGCAGCGGCGCGCGTCCGAGCTGCTCGGGTGCGGGGTGCAGGGGGGTGCGGTGGTGATCATCGGCGACACGCCAGCCGATGTGCAGTGTGGCCGCGGCATCGGCGCGCGCGCGGTGGCGGTGGCCACCGGGCACTTCAGCGTGGCCGACCTCGCGGCGCACGGCCCGCACGCCGTCTTCGAGGATTTGTCAGACATCGACGCGGCGATCGACGCCATTTGCCATGCGTGAAGTCGAGCTCAAGGGCGTCGTGGCTGATCCGGTGGCGCTGCGCGCGCGGCTGCTCGCGGCCGGCGCGCGCGAGGTCTTTCACGGAGCACTGTCCGATCGCCGGTACGACCTGCCGTCGCGCGACCTCGCCGCGCGCGACCACGTGCTGCGGTTGCGCGTCTACCGGGACGAGCGCGGTGAACGCGCGGTGCTCGACTGGAAAGGTCCCACGCAGTACGAGACCGGCTACAAGGTGCGTGAAGAACTCTCCACCTCGTGCGGCGACGGCGAGACCCTGGCGCTGATGCTCGAGCGGCTGGGCTACGTGGTGACGTACGAGATTGACCGCGACATCGAACAGTTCGAACTCGAGGGGACGGTGCTGCGCATCGAACGATACCCGTGCATGGACGTGCTGCTCGAGGTCGAGGGGACGCCCGAGGCCATCGAGCGCGCCATTGCACGGACGGGCGTGCCGCGGGCGGACTTCACCAGCGGTCGCCTGGCCGATTTCATCCTCCGCTTCGAGGCGCGCACCGGTGAACGCGCGGCGGTCAGCACACGCGAGCGGTCGGGCGTCTACCGGTTCAGCGCCACGGGCGGCTAAAGGCATGAGCCAGCGCGACGGCGACTTTGTGCTCCCCGAGTTCACGCGACCATTGCGTGCACTCGGCAGCGCGCGGTGGCTGCGCGACCCGGACCACGCGCGCTTCTTCACGCCGCTGCTCGCCGCCCGCCGCAATGCGGCGCGTGTGAGGTCGGCCGAAGGGCACGTCGCCGCGTTCCAGGCAGACCGCCTGCGGCGCGCGCTCACGGACGCCGTGGAGCAGATGGCCCTCGCGCGCCACCCGCGGTCGGCACCCGACCAGCGCGCATTCGCCGCGTGCGTGACCGATGCGGGCGCCGCCGTCTGGAGCACGCTGGACACCATGGAAGCTCGCGCCGTCGCCGTGGGCAAGGCGAGCGCGAGCGCACGACACGCGTCCTGGCGCGAGTGGGTGGATGCGCTGCAGCAGCTCTTTCTCGCCGCCGACTCCTGGTGGCTGGCCATCGTTGCCCTGCGCGACGGCGGTCGCGGGGGCGCCGCGGCGGCGGATGCGCTGCGCACGCTGGCCATTGCCCTGCTGCTCGTCGCCGCCCCCGCGTCCCTCGTCGCGCAACAGCACCTGACGTATCGCGTGTCGGGTGTCGCACCCGACACGCTGCGCGCCCGCGGGTTCGACGTGGTGGGCGTCGAGAATGGCACCGCGCTCGTGGTAGCCGAGCCCGGCGAGCTCTCGCGCCTGCAGGCAGCGGGCGGCCAGGCGCAGTTGCGGCTCGCCCCCGGCACGGACAGCCGCCGGCTGCAGAACCTCCTCGCCGTTGCCGCCACGCCGGTGGTGTACCGCTCGTATGACGACCCCCAGCGCGGCATTCGCGCGTGGGTTGATTCGCTGGCGCGGGTCAACGCACGAGTCAGCGTGGACACCGTCGGGCGCTCGTACGAGGGGCGTCCCATTCTCGCCGTGAAGATCGGCCCGCGTGGCGACGTGGCGTCGCGTCCCAACGTGCTGTTCGTCGCCACGCATCACGCGCGCGAGTGGGCGGCCACCGAGATGGCGCTGCGGCTCATCCGACGGCTCGCCACGGCCACCGATGTGCGCACCGACTCGCTGGTGAACCAGCGCGACATCTGGGTGGTGCCGGTGGTGAATCCCGACGGGTATCAGTACACGTTCACGAACGACCGCCTGTGGCGCAAGAACCGCCGCCCCATTCCCGGTGGAGGGGTCGGTGTCGACCTCAATCGCAATCATTCGGCCAACTGGGGGCTGGACGACAACGGGTCGTCGCCGAATCCGCAGTCCGAGATATTCCGCGGTCCCACGGCGGCGTCGGAACCCGAAGTCGCCGCGTTGCAGCAGTTCCACGCGCTGCACCCGCCGGTCATCTCCGTGTCGTATCACACGTATGCCGGGCTGCTGCTCTTTCCGCCTGGAGCGCGCAACGGCGTCCTTGCCGCCGACCTCGACGAATACCGCGTGCTGGCGGGCACCAATGCCCGCTCCGCAGCGGTCGATCGCCTGCCGGGTTCGCACCGGTCATTCTACGCGCCAAGCACGGCGTGGATGCTGTATCCGACAAACGGGGAGTACACCGATTGGGCGAGCGCGACCTTCGGTACCGTGAGCATCAACCCTGAGCTCAGTAGCGGCTATGGTCCGGCGGGCTACTACGGCTTCGAGTTTCCCGACGACGACGCGCTGCTGCAACAGCTCCACACGGACAACCTCCCGTTCGCGCTTGATGCCATCGAAATGGCCCGCGATCCTGCGGCGTACTCGAGTCCCTCCACGGGGCTGCGCGCGGAGCGCCTGGTGCTGGAAAGCGCCACCACACGGCTGCGCGTGCGCGTCCCGGCCAGCCTGGCGACCAGTGCCACCCTCTCGGCAGCCGGCGTGCCGGTGGCGTTCTCCGTTGACTCGGCGGCGGGCGGCAAGTACTCGCGCCGCCTCGTGTCGATGGACGCGACGCACGGCCGCCCCGCGACGATCACGGTGACGGCCGGCGCTCAGAAGGCGACGTGGCTCCAGCTGACAGCGGCGGGCGCCGAGGCCGACGATCCGGGCTGGGGCATGCAGAATGTCGGCGTCGACACCGTGCAGCGATTTGCCGGCCGCGCCTCGTATCGCACCAGTGGCGGCGAGCTGCGTTCGCCTGCCGTCAAGGTGCCCGCCGAGGTGGACACGGTGAGCATCACGTTTTGGACGAGGTACGCCGGCGACGGCTTTTCGGAGTCCCCATTCGGCCTCGTGCGCCTCTCCACCGACAGCGGCAGGACGTGGAACGTCATCACCCGGCTCGCCGGTGCGGCGGTGGCGTGGTATCCCGAGGACGTCCGCGTCGGCGGCGTGCACGGCCAGTCGATCATGCTGTCGTTCCTCACCGACGCGCTGCCCTGGTGGATCGACGACGTGGCCGTCTTTGCCAACAGCCGGCTCGCCAACACGGGGCCGGGCGGCGGCTCGGCGGCGTCGCGATTCAAGCCCTCGGCCAATCCGGTGCGCGGCACGTCGGTGACGTTCGTCTGGCCATTTGGCGGCAAGAGCGGCAACGTGATGGCGTACGATTTCACGGGGCGACTCATCTTCAGGCACGCGGTGTCCGCGAGTGACGACGACGTGACGTGGGACCTCAGCGGGGCCGCGATCCCCAACGGCGCCTACCTGGTGCTCGCGGAGAGCGGCAATGAGCGCGTGCGCCTGCGCCTGTTCATCCTGCGGGGGGCGCCGTGATCGTCGGCGTGGGATTCGACCTCGTGGAGATCGCGCGCGTGGAGCGGCTGCTCAACGGGAAAGGCGCTCGCGCGCTCGCGCGCCTGTTCACCGACGGCGAGGTGGCCTACGCCACGGCCCGTGCGCGCCCTGCCATGCACCTGGCCGCTCGCCTTGCTGCCAAGGAGGCGGCGTTCAAGGCGCTGGCCGGCAGCGAGAGTGCGCGGCTCATCGGCTGGAAGGACATCGAGGTGTTGTCGCGTCCCGGCCATGCGCCGGAACTGGTGCTGCACGGCCGGGCGCTGCAGCGGGCCGAGGTGCTGGGTGTTCGCCGGCACTGGCTCACGCTCTCCCACACGGATGGCACCGCGGGCGCCGTAGTGGTGCTGGAGGCGGACGAGCGGTAGCGGGTCAGGACGCAGCGGCCGCCCTGTAAAGAAGCCGTGGGCTGTACGCTGTACGCTCTACGCTGTCTGCTTACTGCACCACAGAGCTAAGCCTTGGCGTGGATGCCGGGCTTGCCATCGCCGACATTGCGGCGCATCTGCATCCAGACGAGGCCGCCGACGGCGAAGAGCAGCGCGATGGTCTGCGCCATCGTGAGCGGACCGACAAAACGGTCGTCCTTGGCGCGGAAGAACTCCACGACGAAGCGCTCGAGTCCGGCGAACACGCAGTACAGCCCAAACAGCCATCCCTCGGCATGCTTGTGGTCGCGCAGCTTCCAGAGGATCCAGAACATCAGCGCGCCCATCGCGACTTCGTACAATTGCGTCGGGTGCACGGCGATTACCTCGAGCGGATTGCGTCCCTCGAGGCCCTTCACGCCGAATTGTTCGGTGAGGTTCCGCACCGTGGACGGCGGGTAGCCGTCGGGAAATGCCACCGCCCAGCGTGAGTCCCAAGGACGTCCGTAGTCATCGCCTACCGCCCAGCAGCCGGTGCGCCCAATGGAGTACGCGGCGGCGAGGCCCGGCGCCGACACGTCGCTGATGCGCGTGAACGGCTGCCCGCGCCACCGGATCACGCCGGCGGTGGCCACGATGCCGCCCATCAGTCCGCCCCAGAAGACGAAGCCCGAGGTGTGCAGCAGTGCGGCGGGGTCCCTGTACAGGATGGCGTAGTAGATCTTGGCGCCCAGCAACCCGCCGATGACGGCCCCCACAAGCACGTCGCCCATGATTTCGGGGTCGTGGCGCCTCCGCTGCAGCTCCACCTGGCCGATGTACTGTGCCACGAGGAACGCGAGCAGCATGGCGATGCCGAACCCGGTGAGCGTCAGCGGGCCAAGATGCAGCTCGAACGGGTGGACCACGATGTGCGAGGCGTCGGATAGCATGGGAGAAAGATAAGGACGGTACGCACGTGCGCGAGCGCGCGGGACGCCGAGCGTGCTCGCGTGCTAGACGGCCAGCTGCACGGTGCGCCCGATGATGATGGTGATGTTGTCGGTGCCGCCGCCGTCGAGCGCGTCCTGCAGCAGTATCTGGCATGCCTGGTGCGCTGACGTCATGGAGCGCAGCCGTTCGGCAATCTGTTCGTCGCTCACGTGCTTGGTGAGTCCGTCACTGCAGAGCAGATGGACGTCGCCCCACTGATTGTCGATGGCCGTCACCACCGGCGACGCCTCGGGACCGCCGATGGCGCTCGACAGCACGTGGCTCCAGCGCGCGTGGCCGGGGTCGGACCGCTTGATGACGCCAGCCTCGACGAGGTCCTCGGCGACGGTCTGGTCGCGCGACACCTGCAGAAGCTCCCCGGCCCGCAGCCTGTAGAACCGGCTGTCGCCCACCTGCAGGATGTAGGCGCGCGGCCAGACGCCGAGAAAGGCGGTGAGCGTCGTCGCCATGCCGACGCGGTCCGCTCCGGCGCCGAGTTGCGTGAGCTTGGTGTGTACGCGCAGCGCCCCTTCCTGCAGCACCTCCACGAACTCGGCGTCGTCCTCGGGATTGGCCGTGTAGTAGCAGTGCATCGACCGCGTGATGTACGCGGTGATGGCATCGAGCGCGAAACGGCTCGCTTCCTCACCGCCGGCGCTGCCGCCCACGCCGTCGGCAACCATCGCCAGGAAGGCCAGCCGGTCGGTG
>CAYHCW010000048.1:0-10965 GCA_964355025.1 uncultured Gemmatimonas sp.
GGATACCGCGCGGTCGGCGACGAGGGGATGTCCTTGGTGCCGCTGGCGACGATGCGCCAGCCGCGCGAGGCGAAGAGCCGCTCGAGCGTGCCGACGGAGAAGTGGTTGATGTGCTCGGTGTTGAAGTCGAGAAACGGCGCCGCGATGAACTCCGCGTAGCGCTCGGCGTCGGGGACTTCGGCGTAGACGCGTCCGCCGCCGGGCACGAGCCGGCGCAGCTGGTCCACGGCAGCGCCCAGCTCGCGCACGTGCTCGAGCACGTGCGAAAGCACCACGAGGGCGGCTGGCTCCACGGCGGCCGGGAGCGCAAAGAGCGAACCGACCACGCCGCGCACCCCGCTGACCTGCTGCACCGACGCCACGCACGCCGGCGCCGGGTCGATGCCGGTGAGCGCCGTGAAACCGAGGGCGCGGAACTGCCGGAGCAGGCCGCCGGCGCCACAGCCCACGTCGACGATGCGCGCATCGCGAACGGGCACGAACGCCGCGAGCTGCCGCGCCGTGTCGGCCAGCCGCTCGTCGTCCCACGCCTGCGCACCGCTCCCCGTGCCGGTGGCGGCGTCCGCGTACTTGGAGGCGTCGCGATAGAAACGGTCGTACGCCGCCTGCGGCGGGAGGGGCGTGGCGTAGGCGGCACCACACGCGCGGCACGTCACCACGGTATAGCCGCCGGCGAGCGGGTGCCCGTCGGGCAGGACGAAGCGCCGGTGGTGCAGCGGCTCGCCGGCGCGCGCGCCGCACACCGGGCAAGGACGCTCGTCGTCGTGCATTTTCGCGTCAGAGCCCGCGATTCTCGATCAGCTGGCGCAACTCGGCCGTGCGGGCGTACGGATTGTCGAACAGGTCCACGGTGATCTTGGCGTCCTTCGCGACGGGCTTCACCAGCACGTCGCCCTCGATGAGCTCGCGACTCGAGAGCTGTCCCTTCTGCAGCGGCACGGCGAGGTAGTAGTCCTCGCGCGTGATGCGCGCGCCGGCCGGGAGGTCGCGCCGGGCGTACACGCCGCGCACGAGCGCGTCGAGGTAGTCGATCTCCTTGCGGGGCAGCGTCCGCCGCTGCGCGCCCGAGCCCCCGCACAGCGCCTTCGCGCGATTGAACGCGGCAAACCAGTCGCTCACCTCTTCGGGCGTGGAGCAGTACGGCGACAGCGTCTTGTCGGGTGTGACGATGTCGACGTGCCGCTCGAAGGTGCGGGCACCCTTGGCGTAGGTGACGAGCATCGTCGCGGCGATGTCCTTCGACAGTTCGTGCCCCGACCAGCCGATGGTGAGGCCGGGATACCGGTGCGTCAGGAAGTCGATCTGGTTGAGCTCGAGCTCGCCGGCGTCGGACGGGTAGAGCGAGACGCAATGGTTGATGGCGAGCGGGATGGACCGATTGCCGAAGAAGGTCACGATGGCGTCGGTGTCCCGCACCGAGGCGCCGCCGGTGGACGCGATGACGGGCTTCTTGGTCTGCGCGATCTTCTCGAGGAGCGGCCAGTCGGTGATGTCGGAGCTGGCGATCTTGATGATGTCGATGCCGAGCTCCACGCACAGCTCCACGCTGCGCTCGTCGAACGGCGTGGCCATGCGCAGGCAGTTGTTGCGCCGGATCTCCTCGACGAGCGTGCCGAGGTCGGCGTCACTCATCCGCGTGTCGATGGTCTTCTTGATGTAGCGGATGTCCTGCCGGTCGCGAAAATCGGTGTGGATGAAGTGCTCCACGTCGCGGAACTGCAGCTTGATGGCGCACCGGATGTTCTGGTAGCGCGCCACCGTCGCGAAGTCGCGCACGATGCGCAGCCCGCGGTCGAGCGAGCCCCAGTGATTATTGGCAACCTCGAGCACAAACAGCTCGTCGAAGATATTGCGCTCGATCACGGCTTGAGTTCCTCCGGTACGGCAAAGGTGGTGCGAAACCCTCCCACAAGCTCCGTCCAGGCGCGATAACCGCACTCGGCCAGGATTCGTTCAACCCCCGCGTCCGTAAACTTACCATCTATGCGATGGTGCGTGTCGATCACCCAGCGCGGGCGGTGTGTGCGGAGCCAGTCCCGCGCACCGTCGAGCACTTCGGTCTCGGCTCCTTCCACATCCATCTTGATGAAATCGGGCGTGCGCCCCGCTACAGCGCAGGCGTCGGCGAGGGTGAGCGCGCTCACTTCGATCGTCTCGGCGAGCCCGGCGCGCGACACCACATGCGACAGCGCGGCCCCGAGGCTTCCCTCGGAATTGAAGCGCAGCCGCCCGGTGCGTCCGGCCACCGCGGCGTCTCGCAGGTCTACATTGGCCAGCGCGAGCGCCTCGATATTGCGCCGCAGCATCTCCCGATTGAGCGGGTCGGGCTCGAACGCCACCACGTGTCCGCCGGGCCCCACGGCGCGCGCGAACACCAGCACGCTCGCACCGCAGTTGGAGCCCAGGTCGAACACGGTCTCGCCGGGCTGCGGCGGTGCGTGCGTGAGATAGCCCTGAATGGTGTCCACCTCCTCCATCAGGCCGGATTGCCAGAGGTGAACGCCCAGCGCGGGCACGAAATGGCGCGCGGGTCGCGAGAAATCGCGCACCTGGACCTGTGCTCCGGCTCCGACCGACTCCCAATACGCATCGAAATGTGCGGCCACATCGGGCGCAAACATGAAGTGACGCGGGGAGAGCCGCACGACCTGCTCCCCGCGGCGCACATCCACCGCGTCCGGGGCCATGTGCACCTCGCAGCCGGCCGCGCGCACTGCACGCCGCACCTGCCACGCCGCCGCCCGATGCACGAGGGGCGCGGTGCAGGGCAACCGCTCCAGAAGTCGCCGCAGTACGCCGCTCACGACGGCACGCCCGGCACGACGCGACGTTCGCTCCACCACGCCGCAGTGCGCGCGATGGCATCGTCGAGCGGCACCGTCTCCTCGAGGCCCAGTTCGTGGCGCGCACGCGCGGTGCTGGGTACGTGCCAGTGCGCCGGCCGGCCCGGCTCCGGCGTCGCGCCCGTCGATACGGTGCCACCGAATTGCGCCGCCACGCGGTGCGCCAGGTCACCAATGGACACGGCGTGCTCCGACCCGACGTTGTACGCGCGCCCGTGCACACCGCGCAACAGGATCGTCCAGAGCCAGGTGATCAGGTCGCTGGCATACAGGTAGCTGCGCACGGGCGTGCCGTCACCGCGCACGCGGATCGGCTCGCGACGCAGCGCGGCTCCCACGAAGTTGCCGAAGGCGAAGTCGTAGTCGAGCGGCAGCCACGGCCCGCAGAGCGCAAAGCCGCGCGCGAACATGACGGCGGGAGCGGCTGGCGACGAGGCGTCGAGAAGCCGCCGCTCGGCGTCGCGCTTGGCGCGCGCCAGCAGGTCGGCGGCGCCGCGCGCGGCAGGCTCGCCCGGGTCATCCTCGGCGATCAGGGGCGCCGGCACAAAGTGCGCGCCGCACACGGAACCGGAGCTGAGCTGCAGCATGCGCCGCGCGCCGGCGGCGGCGGCGAGGCCGCGCACGTGGAGCGACCCATCGACGACCATGCGCGCGACACCGTCGGGATTGGCGGCGATCTCCGCCGGCGAGCCGGTGTTGGCCGCGTGAATGACGAGGTCCAGCGCGCCGGCCGGAAGCGCAAAGTCCTGCGTGTCACCGCGCACGATGTCGAGCCACGGCGCACCTTGCGCCCAGGGAAGCCGCGCGTACAGCCGGCCCGGATCGCGAACGAGCGCGACGACGCGCAGGTCGGCGCCGGCACGGGCCCGCGCATGCGCGACCGACTCGAGCAGCAGGGTGCCAACGAAGCCCGTCGAGCCGGTGAGCAGCAGCCGCGCGCCCGAGAGCTCTGCCCAGAGGTCGCGTGTGCGGGCCAGCGCCGCGTCGAGGTCCTGCGCGAGGATTCCCGGCATCCCGCCTCCCAATGGAGCGCTCACCCGCGGACGAACGCGTGAATGCTCGCCGCCACGTAGTCGAGCATCTCGGTGGTGAGACCCGGGTAGCACCCGATCCACAGCGTGCCGCGCATCACCTGGTCGGTGCGTTCGAGGTCGCCCACGACGCGGAACGCACGGTCGCGGTACGCCGGCTGGCGCGCCAGGTTGCCGCCAAAGAGGAGTCGCGTGGCGATCTTGCGGCCTTCGAGAAAGTGCACGAACGCGTTGCGGTCGAACGGCGCGTCTTCGCGCACACGCATCGGGAAGCCGAACCAGCTCGGGTTTGCCAGCGGATGCACGGCAGCGAACTCGAACACGTCCTCGAGGTCGGCGAGCCGCCCGCGCAGGTAGGCATAGTTGGCGCGCCGCGCCGCCACAAACGCGTCGAGCTGGTCGAGCTGGGCCACGCCCACCGCCGCCTGCATGTCGGTGAGCTTGAGGTTGTAGCCCACGTGCGAGTACGTGTACTTGTGGTCGTACCCCTGCGGCAGCGAGCCGTGCTGGCAGTCAAAGCGCTTGCCACACGTGTTCTCCTTGCCCGGATCGCACCAGCAGTCGCGCCCCCAGTCACGAAACGACTCCACGATGCGCTTGAGCTTCGGTGTCTGCGCCAGCACGCACCCGCCCTCGCCCATCGTGATGTGATGGGCGGGGTAAAAGCTCACCGTGGCCAGGTCGCCAAACGTGCCGACCCCCTTGCCGTCGAACGTGGCGCCCACGGCATCGCAACAGTCCTCGATGAGGAAGAGCCCGTGCTTCGTGGCAAACTCCGACACCGCGCCAACGTCGTAGGGGTTGCCGAGCGTGTGCGCCACGATGATCGCCCGCGTCTTCGCGGACCGCGCGGCCTCGAGCTGCGTGACGTCGATGCCATACGACGGCAGCTCGACATCGACGAACACCGGCACGAGCCCGTTCTGGATGATCGGGTTGACCGTCGTGGGAAAGCCGGCGGCCACCGTGATCACCTCGTCGCCGGCATGGAGCGCGCGCTCCTCGAGCAATGGCGAGGTCAGCGCGCTCACGGCGAGCAGGTTGGCACTTGAGCCGGAGTTGCAAAGCATCGCGTGCCGTGCGCCCATGACCTTGGCGAACCGGCGCTCGAACTGCGCGGCGAACCGGCCCGTGGTAAGCCAGAAGTCGAGCCCGGCGTCCACGAGGTGCTGCACGTCGCCGGCACCAAAGACGCGGCCGGACACCGGCACCGGCGACTCGCCCGGCACGAACGGCCGCGTGGCAAACGCCGCCTCGTGATACTCGGCCACCAGCGCACGAATCTGCGCGCGGATGGCCTCGGCCCGGTCAGGCACGCTGGAGGAACTCCCGGTACCACGCGATCGTCCGGTCGAGTCCGTCGTCGAAACTGAACCGGGGCGCCCAGCCGAGGTCGCGGCGCGCCTTGGCCGCACTCAGCCACTGGTGCTGGATCTCGTGCGTCGCCTCGCTGCGCACGTCGGGTTCGAGCGGCGACCCCATGCGCGCGAGGATGCGCCGGGTGAGCCCCAGCACGTTCTCGTGGAGTTCATTCGAGAAGTTGAAGGCCTCACCGCGCAACTCCGGCCGGTCGTGCAGCGCCTCGGCGAGCGTGAGGTACGCGTCCACACCGTCTTCGATGTACAGGAAATCGCGGTGCAGCGTGCCATCCGACCGAATCAGTGGACGCTCGCCCTTGAGCACCGACCGGATGGTCCCGGGGATGAGGCGGTTCCAGTTGAGGTCGCCGCCGCCGTAGAAGTTGCCGCAGCGCGTGATCGCCACCGGCACCTCGAAGGTGAGGGCGAACATCCGGGAGATCAGGTCGGCCGCCGACTTGCTGGCATCGTACGGGTACTCCCCCTGAAGCGCCGTCGTCTCGTCGTAGGGCAGTTTTTCCTGGTTGCCGTAGGCCTTGTCGCTGGAGGCGATGATCACCGCCTTCACGAGCGGGCTGCGGCGCGCCGCCTCGAGCAGCGACCAGGTGCCCCGGATGTTCGTGTCGAGCGTGCCCACGGGGTTGCGATTGGCGACCCCGACGATCGTCTGCGCCGCCAGGTGGAAGACCGTGTCCACTTCGTACTCGCCCATCGCGCGCTCGAGCTCGGCCTGGTCGCGCACGTCGCCGCGCACGATGTTCACCCGCGCCATCAGCTCCGTGGAGAGCAGCGTGGAGCGCGGCACCCAGTCGCGCACCAGCGCCGTGACATCGGCGCCGAGCGCGATGAGCCGGCCCACCAGCCATCCGCCGAGCAGTCCCGTGGCGCCGGTGACCAGCACCGGACGGTCACGCCAGTACGTGTTGGATGAGGCACTCACGTTGTCGCTCTCCACGGCGGCTTGCCGCTCTGCCAGAGTGACTCGAGGAGGCGCAGGTCGCGCAGGGTGTCCATCGGCTGCCAGAACCCTTCGTGGCGAAAGGCCCGAAGCTGTCCGTCGCGGGCCAGCTGCTCGAGGGGCTCCTTTTCCCACAGCGTATCGTCACCGGCGATCAAGTCGAGCACCTGCGGCTGCAACACAAAGAAGCCGCCGTTGATCCAGCCTTCACTGACCTGGTTCTTTTCGGCAAAGGTGCGCACCGCATCTCCATCGAGCTCAAGCCCGCCGAATCGCGCCGGTGGCCGCACCGCGGTCACCGTGGCCAGCTTGCCGTGCGCCTTGTGAAACGCCAGCAGCGCCGTGAGGTCGACGCTGCTCACGCCGTCGCCGTACGTCAGGCAAAACGGCTCGCTGCCGATCCACTGGCGCAGGCGCCGGATGCGGCCGCCGGTCTGCGTCTCCATCCCGGTGTCGATGAGGTGCAACGTCCAGTCTTCGCTCGCCGCGCCGTGCTCGGTGACGGTGCCGTCGGCCAGCCGCACCGAGACGTCGCGCGCGACGGTGTGGTAGTCGACGAAATACGACCGCACCATCTCGGCCTTGTAGCCGAGCGCGAGCACGAACTCCTTCATGCCGTGGGCCGCGTAGTGGCTCATGATGTGCCACAGCATCGGCCGGCCGCCGATCTCGACCATCGGTTTCGGCCGTGAGGCGGTTTCCTCGGACAGGCGCGTGCCGAGTCCGCCGGCCAGGATGACGACTTTCATGGGATTCAAGGTATCACCGGCGACTCCCGGCGTACCAGATGGTGCGCCTTGAGGACGTGCCCGCGGGCGCGGACGCTGACGATGCGATCCTCGCGATACAGGCGGTCGAGCGATTGCATGGCGTTGTCGACGTCGGGATGGTTGGAGAACTCGAGGAACCAGAGGTCCGGGATGCTCGCCGAGCGCGCGGCGACCTCCACTTCGTCGGCGTAGCGCGGTACCAGCACGTGCTCGCTGGCCATCGTGCGCCGGTACCGGACGGGGTCGAGCGGACTCCAGATGTTCCAGCGCAGCCGCAGCGGCGCGGCGATGACCGTGTGCGCCGTCGGCTTGAGCAGGCGGAACAGCCGGTTCTGCACGTGGTGATAGCCGGTGAACTCGAGGTTGTAGACGAGCTGGTCGCGCCCGGGGCCGCCGAACTCGCCGGTGATGGAGGCCATGCGGTACATCGAACGTTCACCGATGGGAAACGTGCCGTAGACGGCGCGCGACAGCGGGTCGACCGAGCGGTACGACGCGAGCAGGAAGAGTCCGGCAATGGTGCCGACGATCGCGGCGCGCCACCGCGCCGGCACGCCAAGCCGGAGCAGCGCCGCGAACGCGAGCAGGACCAGCAGCGGATACAGCAGCGCGAAGTAGCGCAGGTTGCTCCACGTCCGGAACGACGTGAGCAGGTAGGTGAGCAGGAGCGTGAGCAGCGAGAGAAACGCCAGCGTCCGGCGGTCGGCGCCCGGTACGTCGCGAGCGGGCGCTCGCCGGGCCATGCGCACCCCGGCCACGGCCAGGTCGCCGCCGAGGATCGCCGTCAGCACCCAGCCGAACCCGAGCACGAAGATTCCCGCCGCATAACTCAGGAAGACGGGTTCGCTGAGATCGAAGAAGTTGAATCCGTCCATCGGCGCCTGCTGCCACTGGTGCTTCCACACCGCCGAGCGCCCGCGGGTCGCGCTCCACCACGCGAGGTGTCCGGCGAAGAGCGCCAGCGGAATGGCGAGGATTGCCATCGAGGGGAGCAGCCGTCGCAACCGCGCGCGCACCGGTCCCGCGTCGCCCAAGGCCTCGAATGCGGCGTAGAGCCCCACCGTGAGCGCGTACGCCAGCACGCCGGTCTCCTTGGAGAAGCAGAGCAAGGTGCCCGCGGCGGCGGCCCAGTTGAACTTTCTGTGCAAGAGGGCGGCGAGCGATGCAAAGAAGAAGACGTAGACGCCGAAATCGACATTCACCTGCAGCAGCGTGGCGAGCAGCACGGGGTGCACGGCGCACGCCAGCGTGAGCAGGTCGAGCTGCCGGGCATGCTCGCGGCCGGGGAAGGTGCGCGCGAGCACCAGCCGAACGCTGGCCAGCGCCAGGACGCCGAGTGCCACGTTGGTGAGGTGCAGTGCCACGACGTTTCCCGGCCGCGCCAGCTGCGACAGGGCGAGAAAGAGCGCGTAGCCCTGTGAGGGATGTCCGGCGCAGCGCAGCGACTCGACCGTGATTCCCGACGAGGCCGCATCGATGGCACAGCGCGCGTACACGAAGCCGTCCCACAGCGGCACGTAGCCGAGCTCCGGCGCGAGGACGATCACGAAGACCGCCGCGATCATCGTGAAGAATGCCAGGCGTTCGCGCTGGAATGTGGTCATCGGTTCCAGCGCAGGCCGAACGCCGCGCCGACTCCGGGAGCGCCCGGCAGCGCGATGACGGCGGGCGCGCGGACGAGCCCCGCCAGTTGCGGGACGGCGTCGAGTTCCGGGACGCCGGGTGACAGCACGAGCAACGACGGGCGGTAGCGGGAGACGAGCGCGCCGAGCTCGCCGGCGAACTGCGACGGCGGTTTCGGCCGCACGTGCTCGGCGGGCGTAAGCATCGACACGGGCATCGTCGTGCGTCCGGTATAGAGCGCGATCATCACGTGGCCGTCACTGGCCACGACGTCACTCGGGCCGGCGTGCGTGACCGTCCACTGCACCATCGGCCAGAGCCGCGCGGTCATGTTCCGCTGGGGCGCGCCGCCCCATCCCCGCGCCAATCCGCGCGCCGCGTAGGCCGCCTCGCCCGCGAGCAGCGCTGCCACGACCATCACCGCCACGCGCGGCGCGTGCCGCCAGCGACGCGCGCCCCAGTCGCCCGCGCCGCGGCCCGCCGCCACGAGCACCAGCCCCATCATCGGCCAGACGGCCCAGACAAAGCGCTCGGGGTTGTACGGCCAGAGCAGGACCACGGCGCCATACGCCGGCACGAAGAGCACGACGGCGGTGGCACGCCGAAGCAGCGATGCAAGTCCGGTAACAATCACCGCGAGCAGCGCCGACGCGGCGAGCAGCTGCACGACGTGCGGGAGCCGCGGGGCAAAGAGGATGCCGAACGCGCGCCACAGCTCGCCCACGTTCTTCGCCACCACCTGCCAGGCCATCGCCGGTTCGTGACGATAGCCGGCCACCACCCATTCGAGATACGGGCCGTAGCTGCCCCGCAGTTCGTCGGGGAAGTTGGGCGAGACCGACCAGACCCAGAGCTGCCACGGCGCGAGCGCCACGACCGTCGCGCCAAGCAGCACCAGGGCCTCGCGACGCCGACCGCGCCACCAGAGTGCCGCCACCGCGGCCGGCAGCAGGACACCGCCGACCGTGCGCACCAGGGCCACCGCCGCAATGGCCACGCCGGCAAGCGCGGCGGCCCGCACACCGCCACGCGCCGTCACCGACTCCACGAGGTGCAGCGCGCCGACGAGGGTCGCGAAGAAGAGCGACTCGGAGAGCAGCACATTGCTCAACACGAGCACCGGTGCAATGAGGCCGCAGATCGCCACGGCAATGGCGGCGGGGACGGCGCCCATCCCCATCGTGCGCACGCCAAGACGCACGGCACCGTACACGCCGAGCGCGAGGCAGAGCGGGTTGAGCAGCTTGAGGATCGCCACGTTGTCCGGAAAGGCCGGCGTGATCTTGAGCAGCGCGGCCAGCACCAGCGGGAATCCCGGCGGGTAATGAAGCGCCGGGGGTGTGCCGGGGAGGTACGAGTAGCGATAGCCTTCGCCGCTGGCCAGCGCCTTGGCGGTGAGCAGGTAGACGCCATCATCCCAAAAGACGCCGATGGGGTCGGGCGTGATGCTGATGATCGCGCCGACGAACACGGCGAGCGCCGAGAGCGCGGCGATGACTCGTGGGGACAGCGGCGCGCGGCGAAGCGCCGCCGGTGTCGTCACGCCTCCACTCCGTACCGCGCAAGCTTGCGGTGCAGGGTGGACGGGTCGATGCCCAGCGTCTCGGCGGCGCGTGTCTTGTTCCCCTGTTCGCTCTGCAGCACCCACAGGATGTACGCGCGTTCTATGGTCTCGAGCGTCGGGTTCTGCGTCGGGCGCTCCGACACCAGGGGCTCGGCGCGCCGTTCGGCCAGCCGCTCGGGCAGCGAGGTCACGCCGATGACCGCGCCCGGGTTCAGGATGACCGCGCGCTCCAGCGCGTTCTCGAGCTCGCGTACGTTGCCTGGCCACGAGTACTCGAGCATCAGTTCGAGCGCGTCCTCGCTGAGGCGCTTCACCGGCTCGCCACGCAGTGCGCCGGCCCCCTGCAGGAAGGCCTCGGCCAGCAGCGGAATGTCGTCGCGGCGCGAGCGAAGCGGCGGCAGGTGGATGGCAATGACGTTGAGGCGGTAGAACAGGTCGCGACGAAAGTTGCCGCGCTTGATCTCCTCCTCCAGGTCACGATTGGTCGCGGCAATGATGCGCGTGTCGATGGGCTCGGCGTCGGTGGCCCCGACGGGAATGATCTCCCGCTGCTGCAGCACGCGCAGGAGCTTCACCTGCGTGGCCTGCGTCGTTTCGCCGATCTCGTCGAGGAAGAACGTGCCGCCGCCGGCGGCGGTGAACAGCCCCAGCTTGTCCTTCACGGCGCCGGTGAACGACCCCTTCACGTGGCCGAACAGCTCGCTCTCGAGCAGCCCCTCGGGCAGCGCCCCGCAGTTGATGGAGAGAAACGGTCCGTCGGCGCGCTGCGACAGTTCGTGCACGAAGCGGGCAACCACTTCCTTGCCGGTGCCCGATTC
>CAYHCW010000049.1:0-7938 GCA_964355025.1 uncultured Gemmatimonas sp.
GTGACGGCGAGCACGCGGTGCAGGCGCACGCCGAGGTGCTCGACGATGCGCGCCACGCGCGAGGTGAGCACGCGGGTCTTGCCGGACCCGGCGCCGGCGAGAACGAGCAACGGGCCGGTGCAGTGTTCGACGACGGCGCGCTGGGCGGCGTTCAACGCCACTTCCTTTTCCGGGGCTACAGATGTCATCCGCGGAAGATAACGCCCTACACCGTGCGCCAATCCTGCGGCATGCCGCGACGCGCGGCGATCGTCGGCCCGGCGCGGACCGTGCTACCGCAGGACGTCGAGCCCGACGTACGGACGCAGCAGTTCGGGAACGACCACTGACCCGTCGGCCTGCTGGTAGTGCTCGAGGATGGCGGCGAAGACGCGCGGGAATGCCAGCCCGGACCCGTTGAGGGTGTAGACGAACTGCGGCTTCTCGCCCTGGGCGGCGCGGTACCGGATGTTTGCGCGCCGCGCCTGATAGTCAGTGAAGAGCGAACACGACGACACCTCGAGCCACTTCCCCACGCCCGGGGCAAAGACCTCGAGGTCGTACGTCATGGCGCTGCTGAAGCCGGTGTCACCGGCGGCCAGCAGCACCACGCGATACGGCAGCCCCAGCTTCTGGAGCACGATCTCGGCGTGGCCGGTGAGCAGCTCGAGTTGCGCCGCGCCGTCGTCGGGCGCGCAGTAGCGCACCAGTTCCACCTTGTCGAACTGGTGCACCCGCAGGAGACCGCGCGTGTCCTTGCCGGCCGCCCCCGCCTCGCGGCGGAAGCAGGGACTGTACGCGCACATTGCCTTGGGCAGGTCCGCCGCGTCGAGGATCTCCTCGCGGTGGAGGTTGGTCACGGGCACTTCGGCGGTCGGAATCAGGTAGCCCTGATCATCGCCCAGCGCGTACATGTCGTCCTCGAACTTCGGCAGCTGGCCGGTGCCCGTCATTGACGCGCGGTTCACCACCACCGGCACCCAGCACTCCTCGTACCCGTGCTCACGCGTGTGCAGGTCGAGCATGAAGTTCATGAAGGCGCGCACGAGCCGTGCGCCGGCGCCGCGATACACGATGAACCCGGAACCCGAGATCTTGGCGCCGCGAGCGAGGTCGAAGAGCCCGAGCGCTTCGCCCACGTCCCAATGCGGCTTCACGTCCACGGCTTCGCGGGGCTCGCCCCACGCGCGGACCACGGCATTGTGCGTCTCGTCGCCCGCGGGTACCGCGGGGAGGGTGACGTTGGGAATCTCGTACAACCCCTGCTGGATGCCGGATTCCATCACCTGCAGCTCGGCCTCCAGGCGACCGATTTCCTCGCCGAGCGCGCGGGTCTGCACCTGCAGCTCCGTCGCATCCTCTCCGGCCTTCTTGCGCCGGCCCACTTCCTGGCTGGCCGCGTTGCGCGCGGCCTTGCGCTCCTCCACCGCCTGAATGGCCAGGCGACGCTCGCGGTCGAGCGCCTCAAGCCTGGCGATCACCGGCTCGAGCTGGTCGAGTGCTCCACGGCGGCGCAGGCCATCGCGAAGCGCCGCCGCGTTCTCGCGGACCATCCGGATATCGTGCATGAGCTATTTGGCCGGTATGCCGTCTTCGAACGACTTGAATCCGCAGTTGGGGTTGAACAGGCCGCGGCCGAAGATGAGCCCGCCCACCTTGACGGAGTCAACGACGAACTTGGCGTACATCTCGCTGGAGAGCTGGTACGCGCAACTGGACGACGTCAGGCGCACCGCGACCACTTCGCCGGGCAATACCGAGACCGTGGAGTCGAACACCCAGCCCTTGGCCGGCGCGAGCAGCACGGTTTCGAAGACCCCGCTGACCCGTTGCAGGCCGACGACACGGGGGCCCGAAATGGAGGCGCCGACGAGCTTCTGGGGAATGACACGGACCTTGCCGGCGCCGTCGATGTCGAACGCGACGTCGAACGCGAAGGCACCGTCGACGCGCACGGCGGAGAGGCTCCCGAAATCGAGCGCCGCCGGCGCATTGGCCGGCCCCGTGCCCGAGAGGCTGAAGAGCGAGAAGCCGAACGGCGAGTTCGGGTACTGCGCTTTGATGGAGAAGGGGTCGCTGCACGCCGCGACGGCGAGCAAGGCAACGGCCAGGACGGCCACGGCACGCACCCCACGATGGGGGCGGAGGCGAATCGGCAATGTGATGGGCATAGGCAAGTGATGGAAAGTAGCGGGCGGACGACGGGAGGGGCAAGCGAAGTCGCCTTGACTTCGCTCTGGCGACGCGTACACTTCGGCAACCTTTCATACACCGGAGTGGGGCGATGCCTACCATTCGCGACCTCGTGGCAGCGATCCGGGATCGGGAGGGAGTTGAGGCCGCGGTCATCCTCGGCCGCGACGGCCTGCTGATCGACAGTCAGGCCGCCTCGTCGGTGGACGCCGAGAATGTGGCCGCCCACGTCCCCCCGGTGCTGCTGGCCGCCGAGGAACTGGGCATGTCCGGCCATCTGGGGGCGCTACGCACCGCCGTGCTGGAGCACGAGCGCGGCTACGCCATCGTCGCCTCGGTGTCGCCCGACGCCGTGCTGCTGGTGCTCGTAAAGCCCACGGCGAACCTCGCCCAACTGCTCTACGAGCTGCGGCGCAATCGCGCAAACATCGCGGCGCTCGTCTGAGCACCGGCTCCGCCATGACGTGCCACGTGCTCGTGGCCGACGATGAGCCGCACATCGGACGCATCGTGAAGACGAAACTCGAGCAGGGCCCGTTCCGGGTGACGCTCGTGTTCGACGGCAACGAAGCGCTCGACGCGCTGGCCGCCAATCCGGACATCCGTCTGGTGCTCCTCGACCTGATGATGCCCCACCTCAGCGGGCTCGAGGTGCTGGCCCGCATGCGGGCGGATGCACGGTGGTCGTCGCTGCCCTGCGTGATCCTCACCGCGGCCGGCCAGGACCAGCGTTACGACGACGCCATGCGGCTGGGCGCCTCCGACTTCATCACCAAGCCCTTCAGCCCCAAGCGACTGTACGCGCGCGTGGCCGAACTCACGGGCATGGACGACGGCGCCGACGCGCCGGAGCCGGTGACGTGAGCACGCCGCCCACCTGGGTCGTGATCCTGGCCGGCGGCGTGGGTTCGCGCTTCTGGCCGCTCTCGACGCCCGAGCGCCCCAAGCAGTTCCTGCCGCTGCTCAGCGACCAGCCAATGCTGCGCGACACGCTCGACCGGCTGAGCCCGGTTGCACCCGCCGCGCAGACGATGGTCCTCACCAACGCCGAGCTGGCTGCGGGCGTCGCGCTGATTGCGCCGGAACTTCCCCGCGACCAGATCCTCGCCGAGCCGCGCCCCGCGGGTACGACGGCCGCGCTGGCGTGGGCGGCCTCGCGCATTGCCGCGCGCGCCGGGCGCGACGCCGTCATGGTGTCGGTGCACGCCGACTGGGCCATTGGCGACGTGCCGCGCTTTCAGGACGCGCTGCGGCTGGCGGCGGCCGAGGCCGCGCGCACGCAGGGCCTCGTGACGGTGGGCATCGTGCCGACGCACCCCGACACGGGGTTGGGCTACATCGAGCCCGGCGAGCCAACCACGGGTGCGGCGCGCCGGGTGGCGCGCTTCATCGAGAAGCCGCAGCAGGCGCGCGCCGAGGCGCTGGTGGCCGCCGGCGCCCTGTGGAACTCGGGCATCTTTGCCTGGCCGGTGGGCGTATTCCTCGACGAAGTGCGCGCGCATTGCCCTGCGGTGGCCGAGTCGCTGCAGCGAGCGGGTGACGACCCCGTGGCGTTCTTCACCAGCGTGAAGGACCCGGTGGCCGTGGACGTCGCCGTGCTCGAGCGGAGTGCGCGCGTATTCGTGCTGGCGGGAAGTTTTGGGTGGAGCGATGTCGGCACGTGGTCGGCCCTGCGCGGCGTGCGAGCGCGCGACGCGGCGGGCAACGTGACGCACGGACGCGTGCACCTGCGCGAGTCGTCGGACAATGTGGTGCACGCCGCCGGTTCCGACGTCGTGCTGTACGGGGTGCGGGGGTTGGTGGTGGTGGAATGCGCAGGCATCGTATTGGTGACCACGGAGCAGCACGCGCGAAATCTCAAGCCGTTGCTGGAGAGTCTTCCGGCGGAGCTGAAGGAGCGGCGGTGAGCAGCCGGGCGATCGTGCTGTACGAAGATGCGGCGGCCCGGGCCCTTGAGCCGTTTGCCCTGACGCGACCGACCACCGAGTTGCGCACAGGGGCGGTGCTGCTGCGCGACCGGTGGGCACCGCACGGCTACGGCGCGGTGCGCGCGCGGGTGGGCGCCGGACACCTCGAGTCGTTCGATGAACCGGGTACCCCGCCCACTGCACGCGGCGTGCTTGACGCCGGGACGGTGCTGGCGAATGCGCGTTTTGCGCCGGCCCTCGGGGTGGCGCTCGCCGACGCGGAGGTGTGGACGGCTGACGGACGCGTGGCCGCCGTGCGACTGCGCGCGCCGCTCGACGCCGGGGCGCTGCGCGACGGCACGCTGACCCTGGAGTCGCTGGCGGAGCCCGATGCGCGCCGGGCGACGGCGAGCGGCTGGTGGATTGACCACGCCTGGGACCTGGTGCGCCACCTCGGCGCGATGCTCGCCTCCGACATTCCGGTGCTCGGCGCTCCGCTCGCCACGCGCAATGCGAGCGCGCTTGATGGCGTGCGCGTGGTGGGCACGCACCCGGTGTTCATCGAGGACGGCGCGGTGGTGGAACCGTTCGTGCTGCTCGACGCCCAGCATGGCCCGCTGCTGGTGCGCCACGGTGCGCACGTGCAGTCGTTCACCCGGCTGGTGGGGCCGTGCTTCGTGGGTGCGGACAGCGTCGTGCACGGCGGCCGCGTGGCGGGATCGGCCATCGGCGAGCAGTGCCGGGTACACGGCGAAGTGAGCGTGTCGGTGTTCTTTGGGCAGTGCAACAAGGCGCACGACGGCTTTGTGGGGCACAGTGTGCTCGGCCGGTGGGCGAACCTCGGCGCGGGCACAACGACCAGCAACCTGAAGAACAGCTACGGCACCGTAAGGATGTGGACCCCCGACGGCATGACCGATTCCGGCATGCAGTTCCTCGGGTCATTGATCGGCGACCACGCCAAGCTGGCCATCGGGACGCTGCTGATGACCGGCTCGGTAGTTGGCGCAGGTGCCAGTGTCTTTGACTCCGGCGCGCTGTCGTCGGTGGTGCCGCCGTTTTCGTGGGGTGGCGGAGGCGCGGACGTGTTTGCGCTCGAGAAATTCCTCGAGGTGGCCGAGCGCGTGCACGCGCGCCGCGGCCTGCCGTTGACCGACGGACTGCGACTGGTGCTCGCAAACGCGCATGCTGGGCGCTGGACGCCGTGAGATTCTGCACGCTTGCGAGCGGCAGCAAGGCGAACGTCACGCTGGTGGAGATCGGTGCCACGCGCCTTCTCGTCGATTGCGGGCTTGGTCCGCGCACGCTGGCGAAGCGGCTGGCCGAGGCCGGTGTGGCGCCGTCATCGATTGACGCCGTGGTGGTGACGCACGAGCACATCGATCACATGAAGGGGCTGGCGCAGGCGGTGGCCAAGTGGGGCTGGCCCGTGGTGAGCACGGCGGGCACACTGGCTGGGCTGCGCGATGTGCCAGTGGAACGGCGGATGCCCCTGCCCTACGGCACGCCGATGACTATCGGCGCGTGCGTGGTGGAGCTGGTGGCGGTGCCGCACGACGCCGCGGAGCCGGCGGCGGTGGTGATCACGTCGCAGCGTTCCGGGGCACGGCTCGGCGTCGCCACAGACCTGGGGCACGTTCCCGAGATGCTTGGCGCGGCGTTCGAGCGGATCGATTTTCTGGTGTTCGAGAGCAACCACTGCGACGTGATGCTGCGCAACGGGCCGTACCCGCCGTTCCTGCAGGCCCGTATTTCAAGCGATCGCGGGCATTTGAGCAACCGACAGACCGGCGCGCTGCTGCAGCGCGTGGCGCACAAGGGGCTGCGGCGGGTGCTGCTGGCGCATTTGTCGCAGAAAAACAACTTGCCGGCGGTGGCGCTTCAGGCCGCCACGGCGGCGTTGAAGGGGACGGGATTCAGGGGGTCGATTGGGTGCGCCGCGCAGGATGTGGTGACGTATCCGGGGGCGGAGCGCGGGGGGCAGGTGGAGATGGCGTTGTAGCAGCTCACCGCGTCCCCTTGAGCGCCGCCGCCACCTCGCTCTCTGACTCCGCCGCGATCTCCAGTGCGCGCCCAAGCTGCACGGCCGCGTGGATCGCCTCGGTGACCGATGTCACGGGCGCGGCGCCGATCTGCAGCCGCAGCAGCCCCAGCCGGATCGTCTCGAGGGCCGTCACGACGGTCGCCAGCCGCTGGGTCGCGACGTCGCGCTGCGCCGCCAGTTCACTCGCATGCGTCGGCTGTCCGGCGCGCGTCGCCGAGGCCACCGCCTCATCCAGTGCGTCCACCGCTTCGCGCAGCTTGCGCGCGTCGTCCTCGAGCCGCCGCACGGTGGCCGGCACGTCCTTGAGTTCACGGCGCGTCGCGCGCGGCAGTGACTCGAACAGCGCATCGAGTGCACGACCGAGCGCCACCTCGGTGTGCTGCGGGAGCGCAGCCAGCGCCGCCACCGGCTTCGTGCCCAGGCTCGCCAGACGGAACAACCGCTCGCCCCAGCGTCCCTGCCAGAACTTGAGGCGCGGAGCGGCCAGCGCCTTGACGCGACCGAGTTGCACGTAACGAATCGTGGCGATGACGCCCAGCCCGATGGCGAGCGAGCCCGCCACCGACGCGACCATGAAGATCGGGGTCCCGCTGGACCCGATGAACCTGGTCATCAGTCCGGCAATCGCTGCCACGGCGGCGACCACACCTGCGCCGATGGCAAGTCGCCGCGGAGAGAGCGAAAAGGCCCCGCTGCTTTCGTACACGAGTTCCTCGCGCCGGCGTGCCACGTGCGTGGCCAGCGCCTGGCGCGCGTCGTCGAGCGAGAAGCCGGCGCCCGCCAGGCGGCGCGCGGCAACCATCGCTGGCCCAATCAGCAGGCCCGCAGACAAGGCGGCGATCCCGGCGGCCACCCACGCGTATCCGCCGCTCAGCGCCGCCATTACGCTGGACGTGCCATAGAAGAACACCATGAAGCTGAGCCCGCGGCGACGCTCCCCCGACATCGTCCACACGCGCAGGGGTGCGGGCAGTTCGCGCGGCGTCTCGATGGCGGCATCCACCGCCTCGGCGAAACGCTCCCCCGACTCCCAGCGCAACTCCGGCCGCTTCTCGAGGCACCGTTCGACGGCCGCCGCGAGGCGGTGCGGAACACCCGGAGCAAGCGTGACGATCGGCACGGGCTTCTGCGAGGCGTGCGCCACCAGGATGCCCATCGGACTCGCCGCGTCAAACGGGAGGCGGCCGGTGAGCGCGTAGTAGGCGGTGACGCCGAGCGAGTACAGGTCGCTGCGGCCATCGACCGGCGCCCCGGCCGCCTGCTCGGGACTGAGAAAGTGCACCGTGCCCCGCACGTAGTCGCCGTCGGCGGTGCTCGGCGTCTGCAGGTCACCGGCGATTCCGAAGTCCGTCACGAGCGCACGCCCCGTGCCGCGCTCGAGCAGGATGTTGTCGGGCTTGATGTCGCGATGCACGATGCCGCGCAGGTGCGCGTAGGCGACGGCCCAGCCGACGTCGCGAAAGATCCGCGACGCCTCGGCGGCGGGGAGCGCGCCGCGTGAGCGCAGACGCTCGCCGAGCGTCTCGCCCTCGATGTACGCCATCACGAAGAAGACAAACTCGCCCGCCTCGTCGACGTGATGAATGGGGACGATGTTCGGGTGCGAGAGCTGGGCCGCCATCTGCGCCTCGCGCACGAAGCGCGCTCGCAGTTCCGGCCGCGACGCCGCAAGCGCGCGCGGCAACACCTTGATTGCCACGGGACGGGCCAGGCGCAGCTCGCGTGCGAGGAAGACGATGCCCATGCCGCCGCGCCCGAGTTCGCGCTCGAGCGAATAGTGCCCGGCGACCGCCTGCTGGAAGTCGATGAACTCGC
>CAYHCW010000049.1:8038-10865 GCA_964355025.1 uncultured Gemmatimonas sp.
TCGCGCTCGAGCGAATAGTGCCCGGCGACCGCCTGCTGGAAGTCGATGAACTCGCGGTCGGGCGGCAGCGGCGGCGTCACGGCGCCGCTACGGAGCAGTCGACACGCACGTCCACGCCTCGCATGCTACGGCCTCGCCACCGCCACGGTAAACGGCACGGACGCAATGATGGCACCCCAGGCCATCTCGATCACGCCCCGAGTGCCGCCGATCGCACGCACCGTGACCTTGAACTCCTCCACGTGCGACGGCGTGGCGGCGAGTTCCATGGGCACCCGCCCGAGATCCTGCGCGGGGTCGTACTGCGTGCCCCACTGGCCGGTCTGCCTGTTGACGATCAGGAAGGTGCCGCTGCGCGTGTGCTGCACCCACAGCGTGTACATGCCGGCCGGCACGCTGAGCGTACCGAAGACGAGGTTGCGCGTCGTGAACAGGTGCGTGGCGTCGTTGGCGCCCGCGCGCCAGACGGAATCGAACGGCACCAGCGTGCCGCCCCACACGGTGCGCTCGCGCACCTGCGGACGGCCGTAGTCGATGAGCACCATGCCGCCGGGGCCAAAGGCGGCGCGCGCGAGGTCGCGCGGCGACAACACGCCGGTGGGCTTCATCGCCCGCGCGAGGGCGGCGATGTCGAGACCGCCGGGACCGCGCGTGGCCACGGACTTGTTGGTGGTGCCCGTGCCGTCCACGGAGAGCAGACGCGCGCTGGCGTCGAAGCGCAGGACCATGGGGTACGCGCCGCCGCGCAGCCGCACCGAGTCGCCGCCGGCCGCGAGAAACCCGGCGAAGCCGACGTTGCCGGCCGCGCCCAGCGCCGGCACCGAATCGGTGCCCGCCCCGGCACGACGAATCCCGGCCAGCAGTTCGGTGGGGCCGTAGACGAAGGTCGGAAAGTTCACGAGCGTCCTGGACGCAGCGAACGCGCGACGCTGCACGCTGTCGGCCCAGACGACCTCGCGCACCGCTGAATCGGCCGTGAATAGAATGCGCGTCTCCGAGGGCGCGTTGGGCGCCACGGTCCCGTCAGCCTGCAACCGGCGGATGGTGGCGGCGGTGGGGCGTCCGTCCCGGCCGATCGTCACGTCGTACTGCACACGCACGACAGCCGCACCCGTCCGTTGCACCATTTCACCGTTCAGGCGCGTGGCGGTGCGGGTATACTGCTCCACGGCGACGGTGTCCTTGCCGAGGCGATACACCAACGAGGCCTGCTGCGCGGCGAGGGGAATCGCGGCGACGAGAGAGACGCTGGCAGCCAGCAACGGACGCGTGACGCAGGACAGCATGGCGAAGGGGGTTGGGGTGCGACCCAATGTACCACTCCAGCCGACACGCGTCATCAGGCGGTTGCCTTGGCGCCGCCCGCCATGTCACCTTGCATCACCACAGTATTCCCCAACCCACACCGCATGCCCGAAGAGAGTCCGTTGCGCCGGCGGGTGGTGGTGATCGGCGCCGGGGCCGCCGGCACCATGGCGGCGGTCTTCGCGGCGGCCGGTGGCGCGGAGACGACGCTGATCGAGCGCACGAGGGACGGTGGCCGCAAGATCCTCATCAGCGGCGGCGGGCGCTGCAACGTGCTGCCAATGCACGTGGACGAATCGCGCTTCGTCACCGACTCGTCGGTGAACACGCTGCGGCGCATCGTGCGATCCTGGCCGCTCGCCGAGCAGCGCCGGTTCTTCGAGCAGGACGTCGGGATTCCGCTGGTGGATGAACCGGAAGCGTCCAAGGTGTTTCCCGCGTCGCACAAGGCGCGCGACGTGCGCGACGGCTTGCTGGCCCTCGCCGCGCGCCGCGGCGTGCGGTGGCGCGCCGAGACGCGAGTCGTCGACCTGTCACCGCACGACGGCGAGTGGCGCGTTGACCTGGCCGACGCCGATCCTCTCGTCGCCGATGCGGTGATCCTGGCCTGCGGCGGCCTCTCCGTACCTGCAACGGGCAGCGACGGCACCGGGCTCGACATCGCCCGCGCGCTCGGTCACACGATGCACCCCACCTACGCCGCATTGACGCCCCTGCTCGGCGATTCGCCGGCCTTCGCCAGCCTGTCGGGCGTGTCGCTGACCGTGACGCTCACGGCGCGCGCCGGCGACCGGTCGGCAATGGCCACCGGCGGCTTCCTCTTCACGCATCGCGGCTACAGCGGCCCATCCGTGCTGGACGTCTCGCACGTGATGGTGCGATCACGCGCGGCCGCGGCCGCCGGCGAGGCACCGGGTCGTCTCACGGTGAAGTGGACCGCGCTGGACGAGCCACAGTGGGAAGCCGCGCTGAAACCGCACGGGGCGCGAACGGTGAGCGGCGCGCTGCGCGCGGAGATGCCCGACCGCCTGGCGACGGTTCTCGCGGGCATCGCGCAGGTGGACCCGTCGCGCTCGTTGGCGGAGCTCCGGCGCGACGAACGTCTGCGGCTGATCGAGACGCTCGTGCGCGGCACGTTGCCGTGCACCGGCGACGAGGGCTACAAGAAAGCTGAAGTCACCGGTGGAGGCGTGAGTCTTGCCGAGATCGACCCGCGCACCATGGAGAGTCGTCGCCACCCCGGGTTGTACCTGTGCGGCGAACTGCTCGACGCGTTTGGCCCGATTGGCGGTTACAATTTTCTGTGGGCGTGGGCCACGGGGCGGGCGGCGGGACTAGCGGCAGGGGCCGGAAAATAGGTGCTAGATCCTAGGTGCTAGGTGTTAGGTGGGCAGACGCAGAACGGGGGCCCGGACAACCGTCCGAGCCCCCGATCCGTTTCCATTTCGCATTCCGTCTTCGAATTCCAATTCCGAAATCCGAATTCCGGTTCGTGTCTAGTACATCCCGCCCATGCCACCAC
>CAYHCW010000050.1:0-10863 GCA_964355025.1 uncultured Gemmatimonas sp.
CGACACGATCTGCAGCGCCACGCAGGACCGGCAGGACGCGGTGAATGCGCTGCTGGAGGAACCGCTCGACATCATGCTCGTGGTCGGCGGCTACAACTCGAGCAACACGCTGTCGCTGGCGGCGCTGTGCGCCGAGCGCGTGCGCACGTTCCACGTGGAAGACGCCCTGTGCATCGATCCGGAGCGCGGCACCATTCGCGCGCGCGACCCGGTGTCGGGTCTCGCGGGGGAAACTTCGGACTGGCTGGGTCGTGGACCGGTGCGCGTGGGGCTGACGGCGGGAGCGAGCACCCCGAACAACAAGATTGGCGACACGGTGGCCCGCGTGTTCGCCACGCGCGGCATCGACCCCGCCACCATTCGGTAGCCAGTTGGCCGCCGCCGCGCCCTCCCAGTCGTTCGGCACCGTCGAGCTGCGCGGGGGCGATGCGCGCGTCGTGATTATTCCGGCGCTCGGCGGCAAGATCTCGGAACTGTGGTTTGGCGAGCGGCAGTGGCTGTGGAAGAACCCGCAGCTGCCCTATTGCACGCCCGTGGCCGGCGCGTCGTACGTGCTCACGGCAGACAGCGGCGGGTACGACGAGTGCTTTCCGACGGTGGGCGCCTGCACGCTGCCGTCGCTGGTGCGGGGTGCGGGCGGTCGGGATCTCCCGGACCACGGCGAGCTCTGGTCGCAGCATCCGGTGCTGACGCTCACCACGGACGAGGCGGGACATCGCGCGCATCTCGTGTGGGCCGGGGCGTGCCTGCCGTACCGGTTTGATCGCACGGTCGTGGCGACACCTGCCGGAGAGGTGCGCTGCGAGTACGCGGCAACCAACCTTGCCGACCTGCGGGTGCCGTTCCTGTGGTCGGCGCATCCGCTGCTGCCGCTGACGAAGGCCACGCGCGTGGAGCTTCCCGAAGGGGCCCGGGTGCGCGTGTGGGCGGAGCACGGGGTGGACCTTGGTGGCGCGGGGGCGGAGCACCGCTGGCCCCTGCTCAGGCGTGGCGGCCAGTTGCTGGACGTGTCCTCACCCGCCGCCGCGTGGAAGAAGCCGTATGCGTGCAAGCTGTTTGTGGACCTCCCGCCGCGCGACCTGACGGTGGGGGTCGTCGAGGGCGAGGCGACGCTGACCGCGCGCTTTGACGGCCTTCAGGTTCCGCACCTCGGGCTCTGGATCAACCAGGGCGGGTGGAATCCGCTGCCCAGGACGTCGTGGTTGCCGTGGCGGAAGCCGGCGCCGTACTTCAACCTCGGGTTCGAGCCCTCCATTGGCGCCCCCGATACGCTCAGCGATGCGCTGGGTGCGTGGGAGAGCGCGCACTGGCTGGAGGCCGGCGAGACTCGCCGTTGGACGGTCACGTGGACTGGGGGCGCCACTCCGCCCCTGCCCCCAGCGCGGTAGTTTTGAGGGCGGCTATTCTCCCGCCGCTCACCTGTTCACCTCACTCACCCTGCCCATGTTCTCCTGGTTTGCCGATCCCAACGCGTGGATCGGGCTCGTGACGCTGACGGCGCTCGAGCTCGTCCTCGGCATCGACAACATCATCTTCATCGCGATCCTTGCGGGGAAGCTGCCCAAGGCTGAGCAGCCCAAGGCGCGCCGGCTCGGCTTGATGGGTGCGCTGGTGACGCGCATCGCGTTCCTGCTGAGCATCACCTGGATCATGGGACTCACGGGCTCGCTGTTCACGATGATGGGGCGCGCGGTGACGGGACGCGACCTGATTCTCATGATTGGCGGCCTGTTCCTCATCGGCAAGTCGACGTACGAGATTCACTCCAAGCTCGAGGGCGCCGAGCACCACGCGGACGCGCCGAAGGCACGGGGCGCGCTGTGGGCGGTGGTGGCGCAGATCATGGTGGTGGACATCGTCTTCTCCATCGACTCGGTGATCACGGCCGTGGGGATGGTGCAACAGCTGTCGGTGATGATCATCGCCAACGTGCTGGCGCTGATGGTGATGCTGTGGGCGGCGACGCCGATCTCGGACTTCGTGGATGCGCACCCCACCATCAAGGTGCTGGCGCTCGCCTTCCTGCTGATGATTGGCGGCAACCTGTTCATCGAGGGCTTCGGGTACCACATCCCGAAGGGCTACACCTACTTCGCCATGGCGTTCTCGATCGGGGTGGAAGTGATCAACATCAAGATGCGCGCCCGGACAACGGCGGTTCGCCTGCATCAGGACACGCCGTGACGGGCCGGGCCGAGGCGCTGGTGCGCGACCTCGCCCTCGCGCCACACCCGGAGGGCGGCTTCTATCGCGAGCTGTTTCGCTCGCGACGGATGGTGCGTACCGATGACGGGCGCTCCGAGCGCTGGGCGGCGACGTCCATCTACTACCTGTTGCGCGGCAGTGACACCAACCGGTGGCACCGGGTGGCATCGGATGAAGTCTGGCATTGGTACGAGGGGGCGCCCATCGAGCTGCACCTGCTCGACGCGCAGCTCTCGCGGCACCGGATCGACGTCTTGGGCCCGGTGGATGGAGCGAGTGCGCCGGTGCGCGTCGTTCCGGCCGGCTGTTGGCAGGCCGTGCGCTGCACCGGCGAGTTCACGCTCGCCGGGTGCACCGTGGCGCCGGGTTTTGAGTTCTCGGATTTTCGGTTGATGCGTGACGTGCCGGAGATGGCCGCGCGACTGGCGCAGGCGTTCCCCGATCTCTCGGCGTTTCTCTGAGCCTGGGCGGCCTCTGGCCGCAGGAGTGCCCCATGGTGTTTCGTCGGCTCGCAATGCTCTCGCTGGTGACCCTGTCGTTTGCACCAGTGCTGGGTGCGCAGCAGCCCCGCGCAATCACGTTCGAGGACTTCGCGTCCACGCGACTGGTGTCGGACCCGCAGCTCTCGCCTGATGGGACGCAGCTGCTGTACGCGGTGCGCACCACCGATCTGGCGGCCAACAAGCGCACGACGCGGACGTGGCTGGCGCCGGTGAGCGGCGGCGCCGCGCGAGCGTTCCCGGATGACAAGACCGTGGCCAGCGAGGCGCGCTGGTCGCCGGACGGAACGCGCGTGGCGTACGTCAGCGGCGGGCAACTGTGGATCGCGGGCGCGACGGGTGCACCGGCGCGCCAGATGACCACCCTGACGGGCGGCGCCAGCGGACCCGTCTGGTCGCCCACGGGCGATCACATCGCGTTTGTGTCGGCGGTGTACCCGGACTGCCGCGACGACGCGTGCAACGCGGCGCGCGACAAGGCGAAGAGCGACAGCAAGGTGAAGGCACACATCGCCGACCAGCTGATGATGCGGCACTGGAACGCGTACGACGAAGGCACGAGGTCGCACTTGTTCGTGGTGAATGACGCCGGGGAGGTGCGCGACCTCGTGCCGGGGGCACCGTACGACGTGCCGCCGGGTCCGTTTGGGGGGAGCGAGGGGTACACGTTTAGTGCCAGCGGCAACGACCTCTTCTTCACCGCCAAGAACCAGGGCGCGCAGAACGCGTGGTCGACCGACCTCAACATCTACATGGTCGCGCTCGGCGGCGGCATTGCCGGCGAGGTGACGGCGGCGAACAAGGGCGCCGACCAGAACCCGGTGGCAGCGCCGACCGGCGGCCGGCTGTTCTACGCATCGCAGCGCCGCGCCGGCCTCGAGGCCGACCGGTGGCGCCTGATGATGAACGACTCCATCACGTCCTCAGTGCGCGAGCTGCTACCCAACTGGGATCGCAACGCCGACGGCTACGTTGCCGCCCCCGACGGCAAGACGCTGCTGGTGATGGCCGGCGATCAGGGGCGCGACCGCTGGTTCCGTGTCACACTCGACGCCAGGGGCAACGCGAGCGCCCCGCAGCCGGTGATCACCGAACACAACAACACGCAGCTGTCCATCGCGAAGAACGGCACGGTGGCGTGGATCCGCGAGTCGGCGTCGGCGCCGCCCGAGGTGTGGCTTGGCACGCTCGACGCCTCGGGCGTCAGCAACCAGCGTGCGTTCACGCACGAGAACGACGCGCTGCTGGCCGGAATCACCTTGCCGCCCCTCGAAGACTTCTGGTTCAAGGGCGCGAACAACGTGTCGATCCACGGCTGGGTGATGAAGCCGCCGCAGTACGAGGCGGGAAAGAAGTTCCCGGTGCTGCTGCTCATCCACGGTGGGCCGCAGGGCGCATGGCTCGATTCATGGAGCGGCCGCTGGAACTACCAGATGTTCGCCGCCGGCGGCTACGGCCTGGTGATCATCAACCCCACCGGATCAACCGGCTACGGGCAGAAACTCACCGACGGCGTCAGCAAGGACTGGGGCGGCAAGGTGTACACCGACCTCATGAAGGGGCTCGACGCGGCGCTGGCCTCCAACACGTGGATGGACAGCACCCGCATGGCGGCCGCCGGCGGTTCGTTCGGCGGCTACATGGTGAACTGGATGGCGGGGCACACGAACCGGTTCAAGGCGTTCGTGTCGCACGCGGGGGTGTTCAACCTCGAAGCCATGAACGGTGCCACGGAAGAGCAGTGGTTCGTGGAGGGGGAGTTCGGCGGTCCGTGGTGGAACACGCAGGCGATGGCGACGCAGTACCGGAAGTTCTCGCCGCACCTGTTTGCGAAGAGCTTCAAGACGCCGACGCTCGTCATTCACGGCGAGCTCGACTATCGCGTGCCGTACACCGAGGGGCTCTCGCTCTTCACCGCGCTCCAGCGACAGGGCGTGGAAAGTCGCATGCTCGTGTATCCCGACGAGGGGCACTGGATCCTGAAGCCGCAGAACAGCCAGCTGTGGTACAAGGAGTTCCACGGGTGGCTCGGCAAGCATCTCGAGAAGGGACCACGGATGTGATGGCGGTTGGCAGTTGGCGGTTGGCAGTTGGCGGTTGGCAGAGGGCTGATGGCTGAGTCGGCCATTCGCGCGTTGCTCGCCGGACTGATCGACTACGCAGGGTTGTTTCCGCCGGCGGCGTTGTCGATGACCGATGCGGTGACGAACTACGCCGCGTACCGCGACAGCCCCGATGCCTGGGCGCTGGGGCGGTTCGTCGTGCCGGTGGCGCGGCTCGCAGAGTTCGAGGCATCGGCTGCGGCGCGCCGACTGGGCGCGCCGTGGCCGCTGTCGGTGCTTGCGCAAGGCGACGACCTCGATGTGATCGCGGCCTTCAACGCGCGCCACGCGCGCCACGCGGGCCGCGCGGTCATCGAGAGCGTGGAGGCAAAGGCTGCGTCACCCGCCGACGTGGCGACGCTTGCACCGATCGCCGCCGTGGCGGCCGTCTTTGTGGAGATCCCGGTGCACGACGATCCCGACGCCGTGGTGGCGGCCATCGCCAGGCACGGCCTGCGTGCGAAGATCCGCACGGGGGGCGTCACGGCGGACGCCTTTCCCCCGGCGCTCGATGTCGCCCGGTTCCTGTCGGCGTGCGCGAGGCACGACGTGATGTTCAAAGCCACGGCCGGATTGCATCATCCGTTGCGCGGCGACTTTGCGCTGACCTACGCCGTCGATGCGCTTCGCGGCCCAATGTTCGGTTTTCTCAACGTCTTCCTCGCGGCCGCATTCATGCGGCACGGCCTGCCAATGGCCGAAGCCGCTCTGCTGCTCGAGGAACGCGATCCCGGCGCCATCACCTTTTCCGCGGATGCCGTTGCGTGGTGCGGCCACGTGCTCTCCGCCGCCGTGCTCGCCGAAGACCGCGCCCGTTTTGCCCTGAGTTTCGGTTCCTGCTCGTTCCGCGAGCCCATCGACGACCTTTCGGCCCTCCAACTGCAGTGACCAGCCCTCATCTCGACGAGACGCACGACCCGACGCTCACGTCGTGGGTCGATGGCGCCAACGCGCTCGACATCGATTTCCCGCTCACCAACCTGCCGTTCGGCGTCTTTCGCCACGACTTCGAGGAACGACCGCGCGTCGGCATTGCCATCGGCGATCGCGTGCTCGATTGCCTTGCCGCCACACAGGCGGGGCTTTTTGGCGGGCTTGACCCGGCGGTGCGCAACGCGCTGGCGTCGTGGACGCTGAACCCGCTGATGGCACTCGGCCGCACGGACGCGCGCGCCGTGCGCCGCGTCGTGCACCGCCTGCTGCGCGCCGACACGCCCGAAGGTGCGCACGCGCAGCGCCTCGAGGGCGACATCCTGGCCTCGGTCGATTCGATCGGCATGCGGGTGCCGGCCGAGATCGGCGATTACACCGATTTCTACGCGTCAGTCTTTCACGCCACGAACGTCGGGTCGATGTTTCGGCCGGATAATCCGCTGTTGCCCAACTACAAGTGGATGCCCATCGGCTATCACGGGCGCGCGTCGAGCATCGTGGCGAGCGGCACGCCGGTGCGACGGCCACGCGGGCAGACGGTGACCAATCCTGCCGGGCCGCCCGCGGTGACGGCGAGTGCGCGCATGGACTACGAGTTGGAAATCGGCGCGTACATTGCGCGCGGCAACGGCATGGGGGCGACGATTCCGCTCTCGCAAGCCGAGGACCACCTGTTCGGCCTCTGTCTCCTGAACGACTGGTCTGCCCGCGACCTGCAGCAGTGGGAATACCAGCCGCTGGGACCATTCCTCGCCAAGAACTTCGCCACCACGGTGTCGCCGTGGGTGGTGACGCTCGATGCGCTTGAGCCGTTTCGCACGCCGGCGTTTGCGCGGCCGGATGGTGACCCCGCCCCGCTGCCGTACCTCGACGGCGCGCACGACCGCGCGCGCGGCGGCTTTGGCATCGCGCTCGAGGTCTGGCTGCGAACTGCGGCGATGCGTGAGGCGGGTCGGCCGGCCGAGCGATTGAGCCGTGGCACTTTTGGGTCGATGTACTGGACCCTCGCGCAGATGCTCACCCACCACGCGAGCAACGGGTGCAACCTGCGTCCGGGCGACCTGCTGGGGAGCGGCACCGTCTCGGGGCCGGAGCGGGACGCGCGTGGATGCTTGCTGGAGCTGGCGTGGCGCGGGGAGCAGCCGCTGACGCTGTCCAACGGAGAGACGCGCGCCTTCCTGCAGGATGGCGACGAGGTGATGCTGCGCGGGTCGTGCGAACGCGACGGCTTTCGCCGCATCGGTTTTGGCGAGTGCGGCGGTGAGCTGCTCGCCGCTCTTGCGTAGCGTGCCCGCGGGCCCGTCATTTGGCCGCAGACTCTTTGCTGGGGGAACCACGATGATCAAGCGCTTGCTCGTTCCCGGACTGTGCTGCGCCGTGCTGCCACTCGTCGCGCTGTCGGCGCAGGGGCGTCCGTCCACGGACGTCTGGACGGCGGCACTCGACGGACGTGGTGTTCCTCGTGTGGGACGCGCGGTGAACCTCACCGACCGCACGGGCTACGACAACCAGCCGTCGTTCACGAGCGACGGCCGCGGCATCCTGTTCACCGTGATCGAGGGCAGCGGACCATCCGACATCTGGCGCATCGACCTCCAGACGCTGGCGCGCACCAACGTCACCCGCACGGCGGTGGAGAGTGAGTATTCGGCGACGCCGATGCCTGACGGCGTGAACTTCTCGACCATCCGGGTGGATGCCGACAGCGTGCAGTTGCTCTGGAAGTTCCCCCTCAAGGGCGGTGGCGCGCCCTCGGTGCTGGTGGAGAACCTGAAAGTGGGGTACCACGTCTGGGCCAGCGACGTGACGCTGGGCCTCTTCGTGCTCGGGTCACCGGCAACGCTGCAGATCGCCGACACGCGCACCGGGTCCGTGGACGTCGTGGCGAGCAACATCGGACGCGCCCTGCAGAAGATCCCTGGCCGCGCGGCGATCAGTTTCCAGCAGAACGGCACGGATGGTGCCTGGATCACCGAGTACAACCTGGTGTCGAGACAGGCGAAACCGATCGCGAAGTCGCCGGAGGGCGCGGACTACCACATCTGGACGCCGGACGGTCTGCTGCTGGCGGCGAGCGGATCGCGGATCTTTGCCTGGGTCGACGGGCGCTGGGACGTGGCGGGCGACCTCGGCGCCGACGGCGTGCGGAACATCTCGCGTCTCGCGATCAGCGCCAAGGGCGATCGGCTGGCGTTCGTGGCCGAGGACAAGACCGCTCCGTGACGGCGCCATGACCGCCGGGTTCCCGGATCACTTTTCGGCGCACGCCAAGGCGTACGCGAGATTTCGTCCGCGGTATCCGGCGGTGCTCGTTCACTACCTCGCCGCGAACTGTCCGGAAACCCGGCTGGCCTGGGACTGCGGCACCGGCAACGGACAGGCCGCGGTGGGGCTCGCCGCGCGCTTTGCGCGGGTGGTTGCCACGGATCCCAGCGCGGCGCAGATCGCCAACGCCGAGCCGCAACGTCGCGTGGAGTATCGGGTGGCGATGTACGACACCGGACTCGAAGCGGGGAGCGTGCAACTGGTGACGGCGGCACAGGCGCTGCACTGGATGGACGTCGACGCCTTCGTGGGGGAGGCGCGGCGCGTACTGCAGCCCGGCGGCGTGCTGGCTGTCTGGTGTTACTCGCTGTGCCGAATCGAGCCGGCGATCGACGAACTGGTGCAGTACTTCTACCGGGTCACGGTTGGCGCCTTCTGGCCGCCGGAGCGGAGGCAGGTGGATGAGGGGTACCGGTCGGTCGCCCTGCCCATCGATGAACTCGACGTGCCGCCGTTCGAGATGGTGGCCGACATGACCCTGCCGCAGTTCGTGGGCTACGTGGAGACGTGGTCGGCGGTGCAGCGGTGCCTCGCGGCCCGGGGGCGAGACTTCCTCGACGCGTTCGTCCGTGCGATCGCCGAACGGTGGGGGGCGCCGTCCCTTTCCCGGCGGGTGACGTTCCCCCTGTACATCCGGGCGGGCGAGTTGCGCTAGGGCGCTTGTGGCGCGGCGGTGCCTCGGACAATTGTTCAAGCGTCCCACAACTCCGGACCCCTGGCCGTATGCCGATTTCCAAGAGTGCCCAGCCCAAGCGTGCCGCGGCGCTTGCCGTGCACGAGATGCCCTCGCTGCAGTGTGCCTCGGATGCCCTGTTTCGCGCGGCCGACGAGTGCTGTCGCCAGCAGGCGCGCCTGTCGCGCGTGCTGGAACTGTCGTGCGGCGAGGACGAGCTGCAGGGCGTCATCGAGGTGTCGGTGGTCTCCGCCCGGGTGCTCGAGGTCGGCGGCGCGCGCTACGCAGCGCTCGCCGCCGAGGCGCACGACGGACTCAGCGAGGCGTGCTGGCACGCGGCGAACACATTGTGGCACGCGAGCCGCGAGTATGCGCGACGCCATCAGGCGTGCAATACAAAGTCGGCGAAACTGAGCCGGCACTCGTCGGCGCAACTCGGCGAGCTGGCGGTTGAATACGAGCTCAAGGCGTCGGCGGTGCTCGCCCTGCGATACGCGGTGGATCAGTACGCGAAGGTGCGGCCGGAAGCACTGTAGGAGCTAGGTGCTAGGTGCTAGGTGCTAGGTGCTCGCTGCAGCCGTGGCTTCGACCCAACGCTGCATGCCGCGCTCGAGCGCGGCCTCGGCGTCCTTGAGCGCCTGATTGAGCACGGTGGCTCGGCGCACGCTCGCGGCGCTGCCGTCATACAACGCCGGGTCCTGCACGGCGTCGCGGCACTCGGTCACGCGGGCTTCGAGCCTCGCCACTTCCTTTTCGGCCTGATCAGCGGCTCGCTTCAAGTCACGCCGCGCCGCCTGTTCCTTGCCCTGCGACGCCGAGCCGCGCTGTGACTGCTTCTTCTCGGCATCCCGACGGGCAATGGCGGCGCGGGTGGCTTCGGCTGCGGCGTCGGCGGCGCGCGCCTTCTGGCGCGCCTCCCATTCGACAAACGTGCCCCCGAAATCCTCGACCTTGGTGCCATCGAACGCCCAGACGCGCGTGGAGAGTTCGCGCAAAAAGGCGCGATCGTGGCTGACGAGCAGCACCGTGCCCTCGTAGCCGTCGAGCGCGTCCTCGATGGCTTCGATGGATTCGACGTCGAGGTGATTGGTGGGTTCGTCGAGCACCAGCAGGTTGGCGCGCGACAGCGTGATCATCGCCAGGGCGAGACGCGACCGCTCGCCGCCCGAGGCGGTGTCGGTGCGGCGCTGCACCGTGTCGCCCGAAAAGCCGAAGGCGCCCAGCAGGCCCTGCACCTGCCCCCGCGTCCAGAGCGGGCGCAAGCTGGAGACCACATCGTACACCGTGGTGCCCATGGGCACCTGGGCGAGATCCTGGCGAAAGTGCGCGGCGGTGATTGAGCCGCCGAGCCGGGCTTCACCCGAGGTGGGAGCGCGTTCGCCGAGGATGGTGCGCAGGAGCGTGGACTTGCCGGCGCCGTTGGGGCCGACGATGGCCACCACATCGCCGCGCATGGCCGTCGCGTGGAAGTCGCGCACGAGGGTGCGCCCTTCGACGGCGACATCGAGCCGGTCGCAGTACACCACGCGATCACCGCCGCGTTCCTTGACCTCGAGGGAGAACGTCATGGCATCGCCTTCCCCCGGCGGCGGGGTCAGGCGCGGCAGGCGCGACAGCAGCTTGCGGCGCCCCTGCGCCTGCTTGGTGTTCTGCCCCGCCATGTTGCGGCGGATGAAGTCCTCTTCCTTGGCGATGAACTTCCGCTGCTGGTCGACCTGCCGTTCGAGCGAAAGGCGCCGCTCGGCGCGCTGCATGACAAATGCCGAATATCCGCCGCGGTAGGTCGTCGTGGTGCAGGCTTCGACGTGCAGCACGTGGTCCACCACCTCATCGAGGAATGCGCGGTCGTGGCTGACAATCAGCACGGTGCCGCGGCGTTCGAGGAGGTAGTTCTGCAGCCACTCGGTCGTTTCGAGGTCCAGATGGTTGGTCGGCTCGTCGAGCAGGAGCACGTCGGCCGGCGACACCAGCTGCGCGGCGAGGCCGACGCGGCCGCGTTCGCCCCCGCTGAGCACGGCGAGCTTCTTGACCTTGGCCTCCTCGGCGTCGAACCCGAGCCCCTGCAGTACCGCGTCGACCTTGGCGTGGAACTCGTAGCCCCCTTCGTGGGCAAAGTGCTCCATGT
>CAYHCW010000051.1:0-10779 GCA_964355025.1 uncultured Gemmatimonas sp.
GCACCGGAACAGCGTACAGCACCTGTAAGCTGTACGCTGTACGTTTTACGCCGTCCGTTTACTGCAACTCTACTGCGGCATGGCTGCGGGGATGCCCATGCGCTCGGGGGGCGGGATCTTCTTGGTGCGGCTGAACTCGCGTCGCGCGGCATCGACCATCAGCGAGCGGTTCCACCAGAGTTGGATGGCCGAGTCGTAGCGGGTGAGGACGTTGCCCAGCCAGTACGGCCGGTTTTCTGCGCGCCAGCTCTTTTCGTAGAGTTCGCGGCCCAGCACGAAGGCTTCGCGCATGGTCTGCAGGCGGCCGTTGATGCCGGAGAGTTCCGACAGTTCGATCCAGCTTACCGGCGTGGTGCGCGCCGGGTCGATGGTGGCAGCGTAGAACTTCACCATCTCGTCGGCGAACTGGAACTTCATGCCGATGAGGTCGAGGCGGCGCGCGCCCATGTCCATGGCGTCGAGCGCGTCAGGCTCGCGCAGGTTCGGTTGGATGCGGCGGGCCTGGGCGATGAGCACCGAGGCCGATTCGGCGTGGATGCGCAGGTCGGGGGCGGCGACGCGCACTTTCTTGGCGATCTCCATGCCCTCGCTCGAGTACGGATCGACCCAATACAAGAAGTCGTGGCCGTTGCCGGCACCCGCCTTGCTGAGTGCGGCGTGGGCCATCATCAGGTGCTGCTGGGCGGCGTCGATCTTGCCGGTGGTGTCGCCGTGGAACTGCAGGCCGAAAGACTTCTGGTAATCGGGAATCGAAGATTCCCCCTTCTGCCATGACGCTGCGGCGCCGAAAATCACGCCGTACCATGTCTGGTTGAAGATCTCCTCGCCGTCATCGCCCCAGCTGGTGTTGAGCATTCCGCTGGCGCCCATCTTCTGCCCGTCGCGCACGAAGCCCTGGATGTTCCTGAGGGCCGTGTTGTTGTCGGGGTAGGTCATCGACCAGTTGCTGACGCCCGGCGCCACCCACGTCTGCATGCCGCTGCCGCTGAATGGCGTGAGGTATTTCTCGAAGCCGCTGGTGCTCCAGTAGTTCCAGGCGACGGCGACCATGTCCTTGGGGAGCGACTTCACCAGTTCGGGGGAGTTCATGGCGATGTCGCCCCAGAACATGAATGTCTTCTTGCTGCCCTGCGCGCGCAGCTGGGCCTGGATATCGGCGAGGAATTTCAGGTAGGTCGGGCCCATGCCGTCCTTTTCGACTGCTGCCTTGGTCTGGCCCTTGCCCAGCTCGAAGGTCTCGTCGGCGCCGAGATGGACGAACTGCGACGGGAAGAGGGAGTCGATTTCGGCGAACCAGCGCTTGATGATGTTCATCGACTCCGGCTGGCCCGGGGCGAGCACGTGACCGTGCGGTGTCTCGGCGACGGTGCTGTAGATCTCGTACTTGAGCGCGTGGTGCAGGTGGCCGAAGGCTTCCTGTTCGGGGATGATGTCAACGTGCAGCGGCCTGGCGTAGGCGACGAGTTCGCGCACCTGTTCGTGCGTCATGGCGCCGCCGGGCGGGCCGACGAGCGGGTCGCTGTTGTAGGCGAGCGTGTGTTCGAAGTAGGGCGAGTAGGCGTTCATCTTGAACGCGGCGATGGTGCGGACGATGTGCTTCTGGAACTCGAGGGTCGGCACCGGGCCGCGCGAGAGGTCGTCGTGAAAGCCGCGCCAGCGCATGGCGGGCCAGTCGCGGATGATGCCCGTCTGCACCGTCATCGCGCCGTCGCGGCTGGTGACGAGCTGCTTGGCCGTCTGCGCGCCGTAGAAGACGCCGGCGTCGGAGGCGCCGATGACATGGATTTCCCTTGGCTCGGCGACGAGGACGTAGCCCTCGGCGGTCATCTCGGTGGTGAGTTCCAGCTTGTTCTTGGCGAGCAGCGCCCGGGCTTCGGCGGTGTTGCTGCGGAGGAGCTGGATGCGCAGGGCGCCGTCGGTGGGGCTGACCTTGGCGCCGCGCTCCTTGAGGGTCGCCGCGAGGTCGGCGGCGGCGAACTTGTCGGCCTTGTCGGCGCCGGCGGTGATACTGATGGCGCCCTTGAGCGGGGCGGTGGGGCCGACGGCAAACTCGCGCGGGGCGGGGATCAGGCGTGGGGCCTGGGCGGCCACGGCCGAGAGGGGCAGGGCGACGAGGAGGGCGAGGCAGGCGCTCTTCATATAGTAGGCGGCGAGGGTGGGGTTACCCGGGAAAATGTCGCCGGATGAGGGGGTGGGCGCCAGTTCGGGGGACGGTGTTGGCTGGAACTGCCTACCGCGGAAGACGCGGACCACGCGGCGGGGCGTGAGTCTCGAGCGACTGGAGGAGCCGATGCGCGGCGAGGGCGACGTCGTGGACGGCCTGATTGAAGGCCGCTTCGTTGGCACGCGAGGGGCGCGTGGTGCCGCTGAGCTTGCGGACGAACTGCAGGGCGGCAAGGTGGCATTCGGCGTCGGTGGCCGGGGGTTCGAAGTTGGCGAGCGTCTTGATACTGCGGCACATGGACGGGTCCTCTAGTTATGCGCTCTCTTGATCACAAACTTGCGGGCATCATCTGGGTCTTGCGTTGGGCGCAGGCGACGTAGTCGGCGGGGGTCGCGTGGCCGCGCGCTCCTAATTGGCCAGTTCGCGCTGCAGTAGTTCCAGTGCGCCGGAAACCGCCGCGGAGTTCGGTCGGCCGCGAAGCTGAAGCAGCTGGTCGAGCCGGTCACGCGCGGCGCGCGCCTCGGGAGTGACGCCGGGCGCTTCGAGCAGCAGCGCCAGCGATTCCTTCGATCGTGTGCTGGCAAAGAACCCCGCGTCACCAACGGAAGCGGCCACGCGCGCCGCCTGCAGCCAACCGCCAATGCCCATAGGCGCGGCGCGCACGAGTGGAGCGAGGGCGTGACGGGCCGAGGGCAGGCGCGCGTCGGCGGTGCCGCCCGCGAAGCGCGCGCCCACGTCGGCGCCGTCGGGCTGATCGGCGAGCAGCGCGGCGATGGCGTCACCGAACGCCGGCGCCGACGAATCTCCGCGCACCGATGCCCGCTCGAACTCCACGAGCAGCGCACCGATGCGCACGGCGCGGCCGCGTTCGCTCAGCGAGTCCGAAACGCCGCGCACCGCGCTCCACTCCGGCGCAAGCGCTGGACCGGCGACCGCGACGGGCGAGAGCAACATCACCAGGTCAACCGGGTCACTCGGTACAGGGGGCGGCCGGTGCAGCACACGCGACCACGCGAACACGGCGATGGCGCACGCGACAGGGAGCACGACATACGACGTGCGCCGGCGCCGAATGACAATGTCCGGCGGTCGCGTGCTGGCGCTGTACTTCCGGCGCGGACCATGCTCCGCCTCGATGGCAGCCACCGCCGCCGCGGCGAGCGCCGCTGCGGCCTTCGGGGAGCGTGCACGAACCGCGATCTCGTGCACCGTGTCTCCGTCGGCGTTCGCGCTCGGCGCGTCGCCAATCAGCTCCCTGAGCCGGTCTTCGTCGAGCGGTTTGTCGGCCATCACCCTCCCTCGCGGGCAATTGGTAGCGTGCGCCGTGCGTCAGCGTTCTATTACGCCGTTCAGCGAAGCACGCGCGTCGTCAGGCAACTCCCACCTGCCCGCTTCCCACGAGAATGACCTTGTCCATGCCGGTGGTTGGTCCGATCGCGGAGCACGAGATGGAAGACCTCGTGGCACTCATGCAGGATACGATTCGACCCCTTGCCTACTACAACGAACGTGCCAAACACGCTGAGCTTGCAAAGTACTCCGCGGACGGGCTTCGCTTGCTGGTCGCCGCGGATGCGCAGGCCGTGCTCGTCGCTCGCGACCGCAGCGGGCTAACGGGATTCTGCGTGAGCCGCTTCGATGACGGAACGATATGGCTCTCGTGGTTCGGGACTGCCGATGGCTCGCGCAGCCGGGGTATTGGCGCCTCGCTGCTCGCCGCACTTGCCAGGACGCTTCCCTCCCGGCACGCGCACAAGATCTGGTGCGACAGCCGGGTGGACAACACGCCGTCGAAGTCGGTGCTCGAGCGCGCGGGCTTCCGCTGCATCGCCACGCTCACGAACCACTGGTACGGGCAGGACTATTACCTGTGGGAGTGGTACCCGTGAGCGAGGGCTCGCCGCCCACGGTCGCTATTCGTTCACGTGCACCACCTTGGCCGGCGGGAACCCATTGAAACTCGTCGCCGAGGCGTGACTGTACGCGCCGATCATCTCGCTGTACACGTAGTCGTCGCGCTGGAGCCTGGGCAGATTCTCCGCCATCGAGATGACGTCGAGGGCATCGCACGTGGGGCCGAAGACCGCCGAGAGCTGTGTCTTGCCCCGCTTGAACGCCTTCACCGGATACATGCAGTGGTCGAAGAGCTGGCCCGAGTACGTGTGGTAGACGCCATCGTTGATGTAGTACGACGGCTTGCCGTCGCGCACCGCCGTGCCGATGATCTTCGAGATCGCGTAGCCCGCCGTCGCGACGAAGTAGCGGCCGGGCTCGGCCAGGATCTCGATGTGCTTCGGAAAGAGCCGCGTGATCTCGGAGTTGATGATCTTGGCGAGCTCCCGGAACGGGCGCACCGTCGCGTCGTACGGCGCCGGAAAGCCGCCCCCGATGTCAACCAGGTTCATCTTCGTGTAGCCGCGGGCGCGCGCTTCCGCGTAGATGTCCGCGGTGAGATTGAGCGCCTCGACGTAGTTCGCGAAGTTCGTCGTCTGGCTCCCGACGTGGAAGCTCACGCCTTCGACGACCAGTCCCCGCCGGTCGGCCTCGAGGATCAGGTCCACCGCCTCGCCGGGGGATGCACCGAACTTCGAGGACAACTCGACCATCGCGCCGGTATTGGACACCTTGAGGCGCAGCACGAGCCCGGCATGCGGTGCGTGCTTCCGGATCTTCTCGATCTCATCGAGGTTGTCGAACGTCACCAGCGGCTTGTACTGGTCGAGTGCCGCGAGCGTCTCAACCGGCTTGATGGGGTTGGCGTAGATGATGCGGTCCCAGATCCACTGCTGGCGTTCGCGCGCCGGCAGGTGCTTGATATTCTCGTGGACGAGCGTGAACTCGGGCATTGACGCCACGTCGAAACTCGAGCCCGCGTCAAAGAGCGTGCGCACGATGGCGGGATCGGACCCCGCCTTGACCGCGAAATACGGCTGCACGCGCGGCAGGAACTTGCGGAACGTCCGGAAGTTCTTCCGGAGTTCGGCGTGGTCGATGACGAACAGCGGGGTGCCGTGCTGCTCGGCGAGCTTCTTGAGCCGGGCTTTCGAGATCATTCGCCGTCCTTGACGAGGAAGTTCTTGAACTGCCAGGGATCCTTCAGGTCGTGCTGCGGCTTGTTGTAGCCGGGAAACGGGTTCCGGTAGTTCTTGAGGGGCGTCCAGTCCGACGGCGTGGAGATGAACGTGCCGAGGTACGGCCTGGCGATGCCGAGCACGAACTCGTGCGGCAGGTCGTCCGGCACGACAACGCCCATCTCGGGGTTCTGGATCATCCACGCCGTGGCGGCGACCACCGAGACGGCGACCTGCATCGTGGTGGCGTTCTGGTGCGGCACGAGGCGGCGCGATTCCTCGATGCTGAGGTCACTGCCGGTCCACCACGACTTGTACGGATGGCCCATCAGCAGCGCGCCGAGGATGTCGGAGCCGGCGGTGATCTCGTCGTTCATGATGCGCTGGTCGTCGTTCAGCTTGTAGTCGTACCCGCGCATCTCGTTGAGCGACACGATGGCCGCGTCACTCGGGCAGTACGCATAATGCACCGTGGGCCGGTACACGGCCTTGCCCTTCTCCCAGACGGTGAGGTGGTCGGAGATGGTGAACGCCTCGCCGTGGCGGACGACCATGCCGCGCACGGTGTAGTTCGGCACCCAGGTGCGGACCCACACGTCCATCCCCATGCGCGCGAGGCAGATCTGGTTCTTCGGACCTTCCTTGTGCCTGAAGGCGTGCGCGGGCAGCTCCTTCTCGTGCGTGCCCCAGCCCATCTCGGCGGTTGTCTGGCCCTCCTCGCGGAAGCCCTCGATGCTCCAGGTGTTGACGAACTCGTCCACCTGCTTGGGCTTGTTGCTGATCTGCGTGTCGCGTTCCGAGCAATGGATCACCTTCACGCCGAGCGCCTGGGCGAGGTGGTTCCACGCCTGCGTCTGGGCGAGTTCGCCGACGAGCTCGGCCTGCTTCGCCCTGAACTTCTTGTCGGCGAGCGACGCGGCGGCGATGTCGAGGAGCCCCTGCTTGGTGAAGTGCGAGATGAGGCCGGGGTTTGCGCCGTGCTCAATGACCGCGGTGGGACCCCTGGTCTTCCACTTCGCCATCATGCGGCGGACGTTCATGTGCCGCCAATACAGGGTCTTCTCCGTCGGATGCTGCCGCGGGCCGGCGGCGTAAGGATCCCAGAGCTCGGTCGACGTGTTGACGTAGAGCACGCCGTGACGGTGGCACCAGTCGAGGATCTCGCAGGCGTCGATGTTCCACGCGAGATCGATGATGACGTCTCCCGTCGAGACATATGCGCCGAGGAGCGATCCCAGGTTCTTGCGGGTGACGCGGTCACGGACGAAGTGCACGCCCTTCGCCGTCCACTTCCGCAGCTTCTCCGAGCGGTCCTCGAAGTCCATCACCGTGACGTTGGCGGGTGCCACCTTGAGCTGACTGAAGAGGATCGGCAGCGTGCACTCGGCCACGGCACCATAGCCGACGAAAAGGATCTTATTCTTGAATGGGGTCATGGAATGGCTGGGGAGGAACGACGGCGGACGGACCGCGCAGGTGAGTGAGCGCGAGCGCTTCGCGCACGAGGTAAATTGAATCGAGGTGGAGGCAATTCGCCAGAGAATGCCGCCGCGGGTTCGCGCTGGACTGGATTGCGGTGGTACAGGCGGCACCACCTACCCTGAGGGAGGCGGTCATGTATGAGGCGAAGACGAGGCCCACCGGGCTCAGCGTCACGGCGTACCTCGCCGGCATCGCGGATGCCACGCGGCGCAAGGACTGCAAGGCCCTCGCGACGCTGATGCGGCGGGCCACCGGCAGCCCGCCCCGGATGTGGGGCACGAGCATCGTCGGCTTTGGCAGCTACCACTACAAGTACGCCAGCGGCCACGAAGGCGACTCATGCGTTGTCGGGTTCTCCTCGCGCACGAGTGGCATCAGCGTCTATCTCGTGCCGGGTTACGAAAGCGCGGAAGCCAGGGAGCTGCTGTCGCGGCTTGGCAAGCACAAGGTCGGCAAGGCCTGCCTCTATCTCACGCGCCTGTCCGACATCAAGATGCCGGTCCTCGAGCAGCTGATTGTCCGCTCCGTGGCCGCCACCGGGCGCCTGTATCCGCACGCCGTCGGGGAGAACGCGGGTGAATGACGAGACGCCGCTGGTACACGTGATCGAAGGCCGGGGCAGCTGGCGTATCCGCGCGCTCACCGCCTTGCTGCGGCTGATGTCGCGCAGTCCGCTGCGGCATGAAGCCGACATTCCGGCGCGGCGACAACGCTACGAGGACATCGACGCGCGCCATTTTCCGGTGGAAAAGTGGGTGATGCGCGAGGCGGTGGACTGCGGCGGCGTGCCGGCGGAGTGGGTGAGCGTGCCGGAGAGCCGGCCGGAGCGGGTGCTGTTCCTGCTGCACGGCGGATCGTTTGCGTTCCGGTTTCCGAACACTCACGCGGCGTTCGCGGCGCGGCTGTGCCGACGGCTCGGAGCGCGGGCGCTCATTCCCGATTACCGGCTTTCTCCCGAACACCCATTTCCTGCCGCCCCTGACGACTGCGAGACGGCGTACCGCTGGCTGCTGGCCAGTGGCTGCAGCCCGCGTAACGTGGTCTTCGTTGGAGACTCGGCCGGCGGCAACCTGGCGCTGGTCACCCTGAGCCGCGCGCTCAGGGCCGGTGCACCGCTGCCCGCTTGCGCGGTGCTGTTATCGCCGGCGGTGGACTGCACGCTCAGCAGCCCGAGCATGGTCGACAACGAAGCGCATGATCCGATGATGAACCTGAGCAGCCTGCTGGTGCTGCGGCGGCACTACGCGCCGTCGCCGCTGCTGCACACCCATCCCGAGGTGTCGCCGCTGTTCGCGGACTTTACAGGATATCCGCCGCTGCTGCTGCAAACGGGCAGCTCCGAGATGCTTCGCGACGAGGCAATCCGGACGGCGGAAAGGGCGAAGGCCGCGGGCGTAGACGTGGAGCTCGAGTTGTGGCCCGAGACCCCGCACGTCTTCCAGATTGTATCGTTCCTGCCCGAGTCGGCGCTGGCGCACGATCACATCGTCCGCTTCATCCTCGCGCGCACGGGCTGGCCGGCAATCGCCGCGGCTCCGGCGCCGTGACGGCACCGGCTGGCCGGGTCACGGCGTGACGCCCTCCCGCTGGAACGTTCCGAACGCCCTCTCGGCGACGCGGCTGCTGGGCGTGCCGGTGCTCTTTGTGCTCGTGGAACGCGCACCCGTCGCCTGGTTCGCGGCGCTCTACGCGCTCCTTGGTTTCACGGATTTCCTCGACGGCAAGCTCGCGCGCGCGTGGAACCAGACCTCCGCGTTCGGCTCGATGCTCGACGCGGTGGCGGACATCGCCTACTACGTGTCCACGGCGTACTTCGCGTGGCGGCTCTTTCCGGAATACCTCACGCCCAACGTCCCGTACGTCGTGGGCTGCCTGGCGTTGTATGCCGCGCTGCTGGTTGTCTCCAGGCTGCGTGTCGGGCGCATCCTCCTTCCGCATACACACCTGAGCCGGATGGCAGGCGCCGTGGTGGTCGTGGCCGTGTTCGTGTCGTTCCTGATGGACACCACCTGGATATTCCGCGGCGTGATCTGGCTGTACGGCGTGGCGATCGTGGAGCAGATCGTGATGATCGCCTGGTATGGCGACATCCCGCTCGACACCCGCAGCATCCTGTGGTTGCGGCGCGGCGGGCGCCGGAGCGCGGCCGAATAGCGAGAGTACGACAGCGTACGACAGAAACGACAGCATACGACAGAGGGGCACCGCGATCGTCTGCAGCGCCCCTCTGTCATTCTCTGTCGTCTTCTGTCGTACTCTGTCGTACTCTGTCGTACTCTGTCGTACTCTCTACACGTAGTGTTCATACTCCGGCTGATACATCTGCGCCAGGACGTGAGCGGTGAGGTCCTTCGGGTACGGCATGCTGGTGAGCTTGCGGGCATACACCACTTCCGCCACGGCGACCGCGATCTTGGCGGACACCTCGCGAATGCGCTGCAGGCCGGGATAGACACTCCCCGAGGCGAGGTCGTCCTCGGTCACGAGCGAGGCCAGCGTCCTGGCGGCCACGGAGAACATTTCGTCCGTGACGCGGGTGGACTCAGTGGCAATGACCCCGAGGCCGACGCCGGGGAAGATGTATGAGTTGTTTCCCTGCCCGGACACATAAGTCTTGCCGTTGAGCGTGAACGGCAGGAACGGGCTGCCACTGGCGAAAATGGCGCGTCCCTCCGTCCAGGTGTATGCCTGCTCAGCGGTGCACTCGGCTTGCGAGGTCGGGTTGGAGAGCGCGAAGATGACCGGCTTGGCGTTGAGGCGGCCCATCGCCTTGACGACCGCTTCCGTGAACGTCGAGGGCATGCCGGAGACGCCGATGAGCGCCGTCGGCTTGAGGGCCTCGACTGCGGCCAGCAGGTCGGGCATCGGCGCGTGGTCGTGCGCGTACGGCAGCTTATGCACGGCGAGGTTGGTGCGGCTCTTGACCACGAGTCCCGTGGAATCGACCAGCCAGCACTTCTCGCGCGCCGCGGCCTCGCTGAGACCCTCCGCCATGAGCGCTTGCACAATGAGGTCGGCGATGCCAACGCCCGCCTCGCCAGCACCGAGAAAGAGGAACTTCTTGTCGGTGAGCTTGCCGCCGGTGATCCGCAGCGAGGAATACAAGCCGGCGAGCGTAACGCCGGCCGTGCCCTGGATGTCATCGTTGAACGTGCAGACCTGCCCGCGGTACTTGTGCAGCATCCGGAAGGCGTTGGTGTTGCCGAAGTCCTCGAACTGGATGCAGGCCTTGGGAAAGATCTCCTGCACCGCGGTGACGAATTCGTCGACCAGCTCATCATAGGCCGGGCCGCGCAGGCGTTCCTGCGCGAGGCCAATGTAGAGGGGATCGTCGCGCAGGGCCTGGTTATTGGTGCCGACATCGAGCATGACGGGCAGGCACTGTTCTGGCGCCAGACCGGCGCACGCCGTGTAGAGCGAGAGCTTGCCCACCGGGATGCCCATGCCGCACGAGCCAAGGTCGCCGAGGCCGAGAATGCGCTCGCCGTCGGTGATGACGATCATGCGAACATCGGCGTGGGGCCAGTTGCGGAGGGACTCCTTGATCCGGCCGCGATCCTGGCTGGAGATGAACAGGCCCTGCGGGCGGCGGAAGATGAGCGCGTATTTCTGGCAGGCGAGACCGACCGTCGGCGTGTAGATGATGGGCATCATCTCGGAGAGATTGTCCATCACGACGCGGTAGAAGAGCGCGGCGTTCCGCTCCTGCAGCGAGACGAGGTAGGTGTACTTATCGAGGTCAGTGGTCTTGCGGCGGATGTTGGTCAGGATCCTCTCTACCTGCTGGGCCTGGGTGGTGATCTTGGGCGGCAGCAAGCCGCGCAGGCCCAGCGCGTCGCGCTCGGCCTCGGTGAAGCTGGTGCCCTTGTTCAGCAGCGGATCATGCAGGAGGGCAACGCCACGGTTGCCCGGCAGCTCAGTCTTGATCGTCACGACGGTATCTCCTAGGCGACGTTAGACCAGCGTGTGCTGGTCCCTTCAAACCTACTGTGCTACGGGCACATTCCTGTCGGGGAATTTCCTCAGAATGCTTCCGTTCGTTCCGACAGCGCCGGCGCACTC
>CAYHCW010000052.1:0-10767 GCA_964355025.1 uncultured Gemmatimonas sp.
CACGGGCGTCAAGACCGAAAACCAGCTGCTGGTGCAGATGGCCTCCGACGGCGCCGTGGCGCGCTACGGCAACCCCATGCCGTCCCACGTCCGCGAGCGCCTCGACTTTGAACTCGACGTCATCACCAAGACGGGCTACGCCGGCTACTTCCTCATCGTCGCCGACTTCATCAAGGCGGCACGCGACCGTGGCATCCCCGTCGGTCCGGGTCGTGGCTCCGCCGCCGGCTCCATCGTCGCGTACTCGCTGAAGATCACCGACGTCTGCCCCCTCAAGTACGACCTGCTCTTCGAGCGCTTCCTGAATCCGGAACGCATCTCGATGCCCGACATCGACGTCGACTTCTGCGAGGAGCGGCGCGGCGAGGTCATCGACTACGTGCGCGAGAAGTACGGGCGCGACTCGGTGGGGCAGATCATCACCTTCGGGACGCTCAAGTCGCGCGCCGCCCTCAAGGACGTCGGCCGCGTGCTCGGCTTCACTCCCGGCGAGACCGACGCCATTGCCAAGCTGGTGCCCAACGCGCCCAACTACTCGCTGACCGTTCGCGAGGCGATTTCCAAGGTCCCCGAGGTCCGCAAGCTCTACGAACAGGACGAGCGCCACCAGCAGCTGTTCGACTTCGCCATCGCGCTCGAAGGGCTGTCGCGCCACGCCGGCATCCACGCCGCCGGCATCGTCATCGCGCCGGGCCCGCTCGACGAGTACGTCCCCATCTGCACGCAGGAGTCCAAGGGATCCGGCTCGGGCGCCGATGAACGGGTGGTCGTGACGCAGTACGACATGAACATGCTCGAGCATGCCGGGATGCTGAAGATGGACTTCCTCGGCCTCACGACGCTCACCGTCATTCACGACACGCTCGTGGCCATCAAGGCGCGGCGCGGCGTCGACGTTGACCTCGATGCCATTCCGTACGACGACGACGCCACCTACCGCATGCTGCGCGCCGGGCGCACCGGCGGCGTCTTCCAGTTCGAGTCGCCGCTGGCCACCGACATGCTGCGCTCCATGCGCGCCGACCGGTTTGACGACCTCGTGGCCTCCAACGCGCTGATGCGCCCCGGCCCGCTCGACGCCGGCATGCACAAGGTCTATTGCCGCCGCAAGAAGGGCGAGGAGCCCGTCACCTACGCGCTCCCCGAGCTCGAGGAGATCCTCGCGCCGACCTACGGGGTCATCACCTATCAGGAACAGGTGATGCGCATCGCCCAGCGGCTGGCCGGCATCTCGCTGGCCGAAGCCGATGTGCTCCGCAAGGCGGTGGGCAAGAAGGACGCGGCGCTCATCCGGAAGGAACTCGGCAAGTTCGTGGAGAAGGCGCTCGCCCGGGGCTATGACAAGCGCATCATCGAGGAGCTCGCCGGCCAGATCGAGACCTTTGGCCGGTACGGCTTCAACAAGTCGCACTCGGTGGCCTACTCCGTGCTGTCGTTCCAGACGGCGTATCTCAAGGCCCATTATCCCGCCGAGTTCATGGCCGCCTTGCTCTCGGCGAGCATCGGCGACACCGATTCGGTAGTGAAGTACATCAACGAGGCGCGCGACCTTGGCCTCCAGATCCTCCCGCCCGACGTCAACGAGTCGGGCTACAAGTTCACGGTGGTCGGCGACAACCGCATTCGCTTCGGCCTCGGCGCCATCCGCAATGTCGGGCGCACCGCCATCGACTCGATCATCGCCGCGCACGCGGCCACGCCCATCAGTACGCTCTACGAGATGTGCGAACGCATCGACCTGCGCGTCTGCAACAAGCGCGTGTTCGAGGCGCTCATCTTCGCCGGCGCCCTCGACGGCCTCGGCCATCGCGCCCAGCTCTCGGCGGCGGTGGACGGCGCCATGCAGTCGGCCTCGCTGCTGCAGCAGGAGCGCGCGTCGGGCCAGGGGTCGTTGTTTGGCAGTCTCGGCGCGGCGCCCGATGCGCGGCAGCACGTCGCGCCCACGCTGCCGGCGGTTCCTGTGATGACTGAGAGCGAGCGCCTGCAGCGCGAAAAGGAGATCCTCGGCTTCTACATCTCCGGGCACCCACTCGAGCCGTTCCGGGCCGAGTGCGAACTGCTGGCGTCGCATACCGTGGCCGGACTCGGCAAGTGGTCCGAGCAGCCCGTCTCCATTGGCGTCGTCGTCACCGCGGTGCGCCGCCAGATCAGCAAGAAGTCGGGCGCCGAGTTTGCCCGCCTGGCGGTCGAGGACTTCTCGGGGGCCGGCGAAATTCTCGTCTTTCCCGAGGCCTGGGCGGCCATCGGGGATCGCGTGCAGACTGACGTCCCGGTACTCATCAAGGGCGGCTACTCGCGTCGCGACCAGGGCGTGGAGAACCCGTCCTTCATCGTGGAGAGCGTCACCCGGCTGGCCGAGCTGCGCACCAGCGGGCAGATCGCCGTGGCAATCGAGCTGGCCACCGGCAGCGGCCTGACCAGCGACGTGATGCATGACGTGCGGGCCGTTGCCGAGTCGCATCCCGGCTCGGCGCCGCTCGAGTTGCACTGGCGAGGCCTGGACGGCGCGACGACGCGCTTCCGCTCGTCCTCGCTGACCGTCTCCACGGCCAGTGGTTCGTTGGTGGATCTACGAGCGCTCCTCGGTGAGGAGCGCGTGCGCCTGGTGCGCGGGAGCTGACATGGGTACTTCTGCCCTGGAGTTCGAGAAGCCGATCAACGAGCTGGAAAAGCAGATCGAGGAATTGCGCCGCAGCGCCGAAGACAAGAGCTTCGACATGGCGGCGGAGCTGGAACCGCTCGAACGCCGGCTCGGTGAACTGCGCCAGGAGATCTACAACAACCTGACGCCGGTGCAGAAGGTGCAGGTGGCGCGGAATTCGCGTCGCCCGTTCATGCTCGACTACCTCAAGACCGTCTTTACCGATTTCATCGAACTGCACGGCGACCGGCTCTTCCGCGACGATCCCGCCATCGTCGGCGGCTGGGCGCGCCTCGACGGCGAGACGGTGATGATCATCGGCCACCAGCGCGGGCGTGACACCAAGGAGAACATCCACCGCAACTTCGGCATGCCCCATCCCGAGGGCTACCGCAAGGCGCTGCGCCTCATGCGGCTCGCCGAGAAGTTCCACGTGCCGGTGCTCACGTTCATCGACACGCCGGGCGCGTGGGCCGGCCTGGGCGCCGAGGAACGCGGCCAGTCGGAGGCCATCGCCCGCAACCTGTTCGTCATGAGCGAACTGAAGGTGCCCATCATCGCCACGGTCATCGGCGAGGGTGGCTCCGGCGGGGCGCTGGCGCTCGGCGTTGCCGACCGCATCCTGATGTTCGAGCACTCGGTGTACTCGGTGATCACCATCGAGGGGTGCGCCGCCATCCTGTGGAAGGACGGCAAGAACCCCGAGATGCGCGAGCGTGCTGCCAGCGCGCTGCGCATCACCGCGCCCGACCTGCTGGAGCTCGGCATCATCGACGAGATCCTGCCCGAACCGCTGGGCGGCGCGCACGCCGACCACGCCGCCACGGCCGCCACGCTGCACGAGCACCTCGTGAAACACCTCGATGAACTCCGGAAGTACAAGCCCGAGAAGCTCGTGCGCCGGCGTCGCGAGAAGTTCCTGCGCATGGGGCAGTTCGAGGAATAGCGTGGAACATCTCATCGAAGTGTCCTTCAAGGGCAATCGCCGCGAGTTCTTTCGCTGGACGTTCGAGGCGCCGCCGCCCACCAGGGCGGCGATCATCGTCGAGACCGACCGCGGCGAGGACCTCGGGCGCGTGCACTCCACCGGCGAGCTGGCCGAACGCCGCCGGGCCGGCACCACGCACGGCAAGGAGCAGAGCGGACCGCTGCGCACTGCCGTCCGCCTCGCATCGGGCGACGACATTGCCCGGGGTACGGCGCTCCGGGTGGAAGAGGAGGAGGCGCGGCGCATCGCCGTGCAGCGCGCCCGCACACTCAACCTGGAGATGAAGGTCTCGGACGCCGAATGGCAGTTCGACCGGCGGCGCCTCACGTTCTACTTTACCGCCGAAGAGCGCATCGACTTTCGTTCACTGGTACGGCAACTCGAGGCGCACTTTGCGGTGCGCGTCCAGATGTGGCACATCGGCCCGCGCGACGAGGCCAAGCGCCTCGACGGCGTGGGCCACTGCGGCCGGCAGCTCTGCTCGTCGTCGTGGCTCCCGGAGTTGCTGCCCGTCAAGACGTCGCTCGCCAAGGAGCAGCGGCTCTCCACCATCACCCCCACGCAGATCTCCGGCGCCTGCGGGCGCCTGATGTGCTGCCTGCGCTACGAGCACGAGTTCTACGTGCAGGCGCGCAAGCGCTTTCCCAAGCACGGCAAGCTCGTGCAGACGCTGCAGGGTGAGGAAAAAGTCGACGCCACCGACATCTTCCGCGATCTCGTGACGCTCCGAAACCCCGAGGGCGAGCTGCGCACGATTCCGCTCGCGCAGTTCAAGCGGGAGCTCGCCGGCGACACGGTGCCCTCGATCGAGGAATCGCTGTTGATGGATCGCGAGGGAGACGACGAGGGTGATGGCGACAGCGACGAACGCGTGGCGCCCCGGTCGCCAGCCCGCGCACCGATGACCCAACTGCAACGCGCGCCTGCCTCGCCCAGTACGCGGGACCAGCAGTCGCGGGACCGCCAGGCGCCGGGCCCGCGCGAGCGTGGCAACCCGCGTGGCAACCCGCGCGGCAACCCGCGCGGCGAGCCGAGAGCCGAGCCGAGAGGCGGACGGTCGCCGCGTCGCGCCGAGGCGTCCCCGCCGGCGCCAGCTCTCGTTGCGACCCCGACCCCCACCCCAGCCACCCCGGCCCCAACGCCGACGCCGACCCCGACCCCGACGCCGGCACCCCGCACGCAGGCGCCTGTGCCCCCAGTAGCGCCTTCCATTGTCGAGACACCCTCCGGTGAGGCCGAAGCCGAGCAGCGCCGTGGGCGCCGCCGCCGCGGCCGCCGCGGGGGCCGCCGTCACCGCGGCGACAGCAATGGTCCCGCCGGGACGCCGCCACAGAACCCAAACAACTGACCCGTGCCCCGCTTCTTTCTCAGCACCGCCATTGACTACGCCAACGGCGATCCGCATCTCGGGCACGCGTTCGAGAAGATCGGCGCCGATGCCATTGCCCGGTACCACCGTCAGCTCGGCTATGACGTCCATTTCCTCATCGGCATGGACGAGCACGGGCAAAAAGTCGCCCAGACGGCCGACAAGCAAGGTGTGCCGCCGCAGCAGTTCGTCGATGACATCGCCACCCACTTTCAGGCCACCTGGGCGCGCCTCGGCATTTCGCACGACCAGTTCATCCGCACCACCGCCGGTGCACACAAGGCCGGCGTCACGCGCCTCGTGGAGCAGATTTTCGCCGCCGACGCCACGCGCCCCGACGCCGAGCGCAACTTCTACGAGCGGTCCTACACCGGCATGTACTGCGTGGGGTGCGAGAGTTTCAAGCAGCCCTCCGACGTCGTCGACGGCAAGTGCGAGACGCACCCCACGCGCACGCTCGAGGAAGTCACCGAGCACAACTGGTTCTTCCGCCTCTCCGCGTATGCCGACCGACTGAAGGCGCTGTTCGCCTCGCAGCCCGGGTTCCTCGAGCCCGAAAGCCGGCGCAACGAGATCCTGCAGCTCCTCGAGCGGGGCCTCGACGACATCTCGGCTAGCCGATCTCGCTTTGACTGGGGTGTTCCCTTTCCCTGCCCTCTCTCCAGCGGCGAGACGCAGACCACCTACGTCTGGTTCGACGCGCTCCCCAACTACTGGACGGCGCGCTTCTTCCCCGGCTTCGAGAGCAAGGCCGCGTGGCCCGCCGACCTGCACATCATCGGCAAGGACATCACCCGCTTCCACTGCGTCATCTGGCCGGCGATGCTGATGGCCGCCGGTGAGCCGCTCCCCGGAAGCGTGTGGGCGCACGGCTTCATCTCGCTGGGCGGTGAGCGCTTTTCAAAGTCCGCCGGCGTGAAGCTCGAACTGGGTGAAGCCATCGACCGCTACGGCGTCGATGCGTTCCGCTACTTCCTCCTCGCCGAGGTGCCGTTCGACGGCGATGGCAACTTCTCGTGGGAGCGGTTCGAGGAGGTCTACAACTCGGACCTTGCCAATACGCTCGGCAACCTCGGCAGCCGGTCCATCGCGATGCTCGAGAAGTACCGGGGCGGCATCGTTCCCACCGGCCCCTGTGACCCTTCGCTGTGGCAACTGCACGACGGCGACCTCGTTCGCGCGCGTGCCGCCATCGATGGCGCACGGCGGTATCGCCCGCACGAGACCATCGGCGCAATCTTCGACGCCGCGCGCCGCACCAACGAGTACATCCAGCGCACGCAGCCGTGGGTGCTGGCCAAGGACGACGCGAACGCCGAGCGTCTCGATGAGGTGCTGCGCTCGCTCGTGGCCTCGCTCGCCCACTTCGCCGCGTGGCTCGCCCCGGTCATGCCGCAGAAGATGCAGGTGCTGTGGGAGCAGCTTGGCGGGGCAGGCGACGTCACGAGTGTGCGCCTCGACCAGCCTATCGACGTCAGCGGGTGGAAGGTGACGAAGGGGGTGCCGTTGTTTCCGAAGCTCGAGGTGCCGCCGGCGGGTTCGTAGAACTTCTACCACGAAGGGGCGAAGGACACGAAGGAACGCGAAGGACCGAATTCAATGGGGCTCGGCGGACGGTTCTGTCTGCCGAGCCCCCACTGATTTCGGTCCTTCGTGCTCTTCGCCCCTTCGTGGTATCAGTTGCAGTTCCCAACCCCGTCAATCCGTAATCTTCCCCGCCGGCATCACATACGTCAGCGGGTCCACCGGCTTGCCACGCACGTGGATCTCGTAGTGCAGGTGCGGCCCGGTCGTCAGCCCCGAGTTCCCCACCGCCGCGATCACCTGCCCGCGCGTCACACGTTGACCCACCGTGACGACGAGTCGCGAGGCATGCGCATAGCGCGTCACGATGCCGTTGCCGTGGTCAATCTCGAGCGACAAGCCGTACCCACTCTCGCGTCCCGCCGAGATCACCCGCCCCGCCGCCGGTGCGACGATGGGCGCGCCCATCGGCGCCACCACGTCGATGCCCTCGTGCGCACGTGAGGTGTGCAGGATGGGGTGGAACCTGCTCCGCGAGAACTGGCTCGTGAGCCAGCCGCCCGTCGGCATGATGGACGGCGTGTTCGCCATCCGCTCGACGTTGCGCTGCAGCGTGTCGCTCACGGCGCGGAAGCTCGCGGAGAGCTCGGTCGCCCGGCGAATCATCCGGTCAAGGTCGGGGCGAGCGCCGCCAAACCCAAGGCGCCCCAAAAACGGCTTGGTCGCGAACCGCTGCGGTCTGTCCCGGGTACCCGGAAGCGCGGCGCGCTCGTCGAAAACCGGCCTCCCGGTTGCCACTTCCTTGGAGGCAATTTCGCCGGTGGAATCGGTCTCGATCCCTGCCAGCATCCGAATGCGCACATCCTGCCGCTCGATGCTCGAGATCGTGTCGAGCACGACCTGCAGCCGCGCGTCGATGGCTGACAGCTCGGCCTTGAGCCGGGTGTTCTCGCGCGCCACCAGCCAGGCCGAGGGCGTTCCCCAGGGGGTGAAGAGCACGGCCAGCGCGGTCAGCACGACCAGCACCACGCCCACGGCGCCGCCCAGCAGCACACGGAAACCCCGCTCACTCAGCTCGTAGCTGCGCGGCGGCGTGTTGCGGTTCGGAACGACGAGAATGGTCCAGCGACGGCGGCGCGGCATCCGGGAAAGCTAGTCCCGTCCGCCCGTGCTCGGCAATCTCATACACCGAAAATCACCCGGATACAACGAGGCCCCCGGCGGTTGCCGGGGGCCTGGCTGTCCCGATCAACTCACCCGTGCATCACGGAGGGGTCGGCGAGTTGGCGGGGCTCGAACCACCCCAGGTGTACAGCGCCTGACCGAGCACGCCCAGTTCCTTGGCCGGAACCGGCTTCTCGTTCGGCGTGCCCGCAACCAGCCCGCCCAGACGGCGGCGGAAATAGTACACCACCGGGCCCAGGCCAATCTGTTCGATCTCGTACTCGTAGTTCAGCTTGGTCATCAGGCCCGCCTGGCCGTCTGCTGCCGTCGCCGGAGCCAGGCCGCCGCGAGTCACACGCGTCTTGTTGATGAGCGTTGCCGCCAGGTCGAGCGATCCGCCCGAGCGAAGCAGCGCCTCGGCCCAGACCAGGTCGTTCTGGTGCCGGGTGATCACCGGCGCCGGGCCGTAGCCTGCCCACATGCCGGTCGGATCCTGGTTCCCCGACAGGTCGTAGCGAATGTGGCCGATGTTCGACTGGTGGTACGAACCACGGTCCGGACGCATGTTCGCCTGCGACGACCAGACGAAGTCCGTGCCGGCCTTGGCCGTCTTCGGATACGAGCCCCAGCCGTCGACGATGGACGCATCACCAAACGAACCGTCGCCCATGCGCTTGTCGGCCGAGTTCGGCTTGCCGTTGCCGCCAGCCGCCAGCGGCCACGGCGTGATCTGCGTCACCGGGTCCATCATGTTCGCCACGCGCGTGTGCACGCGGCCGGTGTCGAAGGCGTCAAACCACGTCAGGACTTCGTGGCAGAACGTCGCGCACCCGTCGCCGGTGAAGACAAAGTCGAATGGCGTGCCCGACGACATGCCCTGCGCGGCGTACCCGGCTACCGTGGACCACGCGACGGCCGCGTTCTCGGTCGCGTTGCGCGGCCAGTTGGCCAGCAGCATCGCCGCCATCGTGTTGGCAATCTGGGAAATCTGCGTGTTGCTGTAGCCGTTGCCGCCCGTCCACGCCGCCGGCGTGGTGAACGCGTTGGCCTTCGCCAGCGCCGACGCCTCAAGCAGGTGGGCCACGGCCGCATCGCGCATCTTCTTGCGATCGGAGTAGGCCAGCGTGCCGAGGTCCGTCGTCTCGTCGACGACGTACCCCTTGTCGTACTCGAGCGAGAGGTTGGCCAGGGCCGCGCCCTGCATCAGCAGCGCCACCGACTCCGCGCGCTTGGTGTCCGCGGCGTTGTTGATGACGACCTTGCCGACGCGGATCGCCTTCAGGACGTCCGAGGCCGACGAGAGGACGCTATAGTAGCCCGTCCACCCCCACACGATGCTGCTGTGGCCCGACGCCGCCGTGTTGTTCTGCCACGAACGGGTTCCACGCGTGCCGTCGGCATCGAGGCCCGAATAGAAGTTCATGTTGTAGTTGTTCCACGACGCCGCCCACGACTGGGCCTGCACGCCCGATACGCCGGAGAGTTCCATGCCGTCGTACGTGTTGAACCAGGTGCGCATCGTGCCGCCGGCCACCGCGTCGAGCGCGGCCGGGTCGGAGAGGGCGCGCTTGGCGTCCGGCTCATTCGGATTTTCGATCTCGAGCGTCTTGCACCCCGCCATCGCGATCAACGCGACGAGGCCGGCCGCCCGATAAAAAGTCTGGAGCTTCATATGGTGACTTCTCCTCGTGGGGGGGGCGGTCAGTAATTGAGGTCGAGCATGAACTTCACCGTGCGGTATGCGGGGTACGTGAAGTAGTCCACGCGATAGCCGAACGGGTTGCCGCCGCCCGGGCCCGACACGTCCGGGTCGTAGCCGCTGTAGTTCGTCTTGGTCCAGAGGTTCTGGCCGACCACGCCGATGCGCGCCGACGAGAACTGCGACAGCCCGTACACCCTGCCCATCCACGCCTTCGGGATCTGCGCGCTCACCGCGAGCTCGCGCAGGCGGAGGTAGGTGCCGTTCTCGACGAAGTAGTCGTTGGAATCGAAGTTGTTGTAGAACGCCGAGTAGTACGTGGTCGGCTTCTTCTCCAGTTCCGGCTTGCCCGTCTGGTCGATGACTGGGTCACGGAACTCGTTGAACGGCCACTGACGGGTGTAGTTGTAGATCTCGCCGCCCTTCACCCAGTTGAACTGCGCCGCCACGGTGATGCCCTTCCACTGCACCGTGTTGGAGATGCCCATGTTGAAGTCGGGGTTCACGTCACCGATCGCGGTGAGCGCCTCGCCCTTCTCGTCATAGGCCTTCAGCGGCACTTCGTTCACCGTGTGGTACTGAGAAGAACGCACGAAGTAGCCGTCCTCGTTCACCTTGTAGTCGGCCGCCGTGCCCGTCAGCTTGCCCGACTTGATGGTCGCCGCCAGCTGCCCGGCGTCACGGATCCAGCGCGACCCGTAGATCACGCCGAACTTCTGGCCTTCGGCAATGCGGAAGATCTTGGTGTTGGCATCGCTCGCGCTCGGCCCGACGAGGAACGGCGCCACGTTCAGCTCCGTCACCTTCTGGCGGGTCCGGTCGGCCGTCACGTTCAGGCGCCAGAAGAAATCCTTGCTCGACGCCAGCACGGCGCCCAGCGCCAGCTCGTGCGTCTGCCCGGCCAGCGTGCCGGCGTTGCGCCACTGGTTGCGATACCCGGCGGCGGCCGACAGCGGCACGCTCATGATCTGGTCGCTCGTCGACTTGTCGGAGTAGCTGTATTCGAGCGTGTAGTTCGTGAGGAAGTTGATGTTGAAGCCGATCTCGTTCTCCGTGGAGAACGCCGGCTTCAGCAGCGGGTTGCCCAGCGTGATCTTTTCCGGGCTGCCGCCGGCCACCGAGAACACTTCGTACTGCGCGTTGAACTGCGGGCGCAAGCCGGCGGTGCCGTGCGAGAGACGGAGCTTGAACTCGTCGACGCCCGGAATCGTGATGTCCTCGGTCACGCGATAGGCCGCCGAGTACCGGTTGTACGTGGCGCTCCGGTTTTCCGCGCCGAACAGCGACGACTGGTCCTGGCGAATCAGGCCGTCAATGATGTAACGGTCCTTGATGTCGAACGTCGTGATGGCAAAGAGGTTCTGGTTGCGGATCGTCTCGGA
>CAYHCW010000053.1:0-10710 GCA_964355025.1 uncultured Gemmatimonas sp.
CCTAGCACCTAGCACCTAGCACCTAGCACCTAGCACCTAGCACCTAGCACCTATCTCCTGCCCCTGAAGAACGCCGCGAGCATTGCCCCGCACTCGTCGGCCCGCACCCCGCCCTTCACCTCCGGTCGGTGATTGAGGCGGGGGTTCCGCAGCAGGTCGTGCACCGACCCGGCCATGCCGGCCTTGTCGTCGAAGGCGCCAAAGACGACGCGGCCCACGCGCGCGAGCACAATCGCACCCGCGCACATCGCGCACGGTTCGAGCGTCACGTACAGCGTGGCCTGCGCGAGGCGCGAGTCGCCCACCGCGTAGGCGCCGGCCTTCAGCGCACGCATCTCGGCGTGCTGCGTGGCGTCCTTGCTGCCAACCATCGCGTTTCGTGCCTTGGCCACCGCCGCACCGCTGACGAGCAGCACCGCGCCCACGGGCACCTCGCCGAGTGTGGCCGCTGCCCTGGCCTCCTCGATGGCGATGCCCATCCAGTACTCGTCTTCGGCGTCGCGCGAGGCGAACGTGACCGGGCCCGGTGTCAGTGCCATGCGCGGAATCTAGGGCGTCCAGCCGTAATGCACACTCAGATACTCGATAGCGGACGACACGATGGCCGCGGCGTACCTGTCGAGATTCTCCGGCGTGTCGCGCGCGCCGGTGCGGTACGCCTCGATCTGGATGGCGTCCACAGAGCCGCCACTGGATGACCCGTGGCGGCTGGTGGTGTAGCCCCCATCGAAGTACTCGTCACTGGCAGCGGGCGCCGGGTCGGTCAGCGACGGCACCGCGGCGAAGCCGTTCTTCACAAACAGCGCGCCAAGGCTCGTGGGGCCGCGCAGCAGCGCCACGGGCGTCGGGTGGTCGATCGCAACCAGCGACAGCCGGGCGATGCTCGACGTCGCAATGGCAGTGGTGGCCCCGAGCGCCTGGTCGCTCAGGCGCAGCGAGGTGGCCGAGATGAGGTAGCCGAGTTCGAGCCGCGGGATGGCGTGGCCGTGGCCGTGCAGGTCGAGGAGCAGCCCACGCCCGGGCGCGGTGGTGATGCGAGCCCGCGAGCCCTCGATGAAGCCGTTGTACGCCGCCCAGGTGGCCGTGAGCGCCGCGTTCCCGCCCGTGGCTTCGACGACCTCGCGGTTGGCATCGAACTTCGCCCGGCGCAGCAGGTTGATGACGAGGTGCACACGCTTGCCGGTGCGCGCGTAAAATTGCGCCGCCACCCGGCGGGCAAGCTCCTGCGTGTTGTCGTCGGTGACCGTCACGCAGGCGCTGCAGGTGCGGTCGGGCAGCGTTGACGGAGCGAGCAAGCCGCCGTGCGGCGCGCTGATGATCAGCGGCGCATCCCCGATGGTGTACTCCACCCAGCCGGCAGCATCCGTCTGAACGTCGCCGACCTTGGGGACGACGACCACTGGTGGTGTTGGAGCGTCGGACGATCCGCCGCCGCACGCCTGCACTGCGGCGCTGGCGAACAGCGCGCTCGCAACCAGCGCGAGCACGGCCGCCCAACGCCGTGGCAGTACGAGGCGCATCACGCCTTCTCGAACCGCAGTCCTTCGCCCGACGCGTCCACGCGCACGGTGTCACCCTCGGCGTACTCGCCCTGAAGCAGCGACAACGCCAGCGGGTTCTGCAGCATCCGCTGGATGGCGCGCTTGAGCGGGCGGGCGCCGAACGCCGGGTCGTACCCCTCGTGCGCCAGCAACGCGCGGGCCGCTGGCGTGATGTCGAGCGTCAACTTGCGCTCGGCGAGCAGCTTGTCGAAGCGCTTCAATTGCAGCTCGACGATGTGCGCAATCTCGCCCTCGCCGAGCGGACGGAAGATGATGATGTCGTCCACACGGTTGAGGAACTCCGGCTTGAAGTGCCCGCGCAGCGCCTGCGTCACCTGCGCCTCCACCAGGCCCCAGTCGTCGGTGCCGTGATCGAGGATCCACTGCGACCCGATGTTCGACGTCATGATGATGACGGTGTTGCGGAAGTCCACCGTGCGTCCCTGCGAGTCGGTGAGCCGCCCGTCGTCGAGAATCTGCAGCAGGATGTTGAACACGTCGGCGTGCGCCTTCTCGATCTCGTCAAAGAGCACCACGGCGTACGGGCGGCGGCGCACCGCCTCGGTGAGCTGGCCACCCTCGTCGTAGCCCACGTAGCCCGGCGGCGCGCCGATGAGCCGCGACACGGCGTGCTTCTCCATGTACTCCGACATGTCGATGCGCACCATCGCCGTCTCGTCGTCAAACAGGAACTCGGCGAGCGCCCGTGCCGTCTCCGTCTTGCCAACGCCGGTGGGGCCAAGAAAAATGAACGACCCGATGGGACGGTTGGGATCCTGCAATCCCGCGCGCGAGCGACGCACGGCGTCGGCCACGGCCCGCACCGCCTCCGTCTGCCCCACGACGCGACGCGCGAGTTCCTGGTCGAGCTTCACCAGGCGCTCCTTCTCGCTTTCCATCATGCGCGTCACCGGGATGCCCGTCCACTTGGCGACAATCTCGGCGATGTCGTCGGCGGTCACCTCCTCCTTGAGAAAGCGCGCGCTGCCGGTGTTTTGCTCGGTGAGCTTCGCCTCGATGTCCCGCAGCTGCTGCTCGAGGCCGGGAATGCGCCCGTAGGTAATCTCGGCCGCCTTGCCGAGGTCGCCACTGCGCGTCACGCGATCGGCCTCGCTGCGCGCCTCCTCGATCTGCTGCTTGAGCTTGCCCACGCCGCCGAGCGCCTGCTTCTCGAGCTGCCACTGCGCCTTCATCGACGCGCTGTGCTCGCGCCGCTCGGCGAGTTCCTTCTCCAGCGCGTGCCGGCGCTCCACCGACGCCTTGTCCTTTTCCTTCTGCAGCGCCTGCCGCTCGATCTCGAGCTGCACGATGCGGCGCTCCACTTCGTCGATGACCTGCGGCAGCGAGTCGATCTCGATGCGCATGCGCGACGCGGCCTCGTCCATCAGGTCGATGGCCTTGTCGGGCAGAAAGCGGTCGCCGATGTAACGGTTGCTCAGCGTGGCCGCGGCCACCAGCGCGCCGTCGGTGATGCGCACGCCGTGATGGCTCTCGTACCGCTCCTTGAGACCGCGCAGGATGGCGATGGTGCTCTCCACCGTGGGCTCGCCCACATAGACGGGCTGAAAGCGGCGCTCGAGCGCCGGGTCCTTCTCCACGTGCTTGCGGTACTCGTCGAGCGTGGTGGCGCCCACCACACGCAGCTCGCCGCGCGCCAGCAGCGGCTTGAGCATGTTGCCGGCGTCCATCGAGCCCTCGGCTTTGCCGGCACCGACAATCGTGTGCATCTCGTCGATGAAGACAACGAACTGTCCCTGGCTCTCGGTGATCTCCTTGAGCACGGCCTTGAGGCGCTCCTCGAACTCGCCGCGAAACTTGGCGCCGGCAATGAGCGCGCCGAGGTCGAGCGACACCAGCCGCTTGTTCTTGAGCGACTCGGGGACGTCGCCGTTCACGATGCGCTGGGCGAGGCCCTCGGCGATGGCCGTCTTGCCCACGCCGGGCTCGCCGATGAGCACGGGGTTGTTCTTGGTGCGGCGCGACAGCACCTGCATGACGCGACGGATCTCCTCGTCGCGTCCTATCACCGGGTCGAGCTTGCCCTTGCGGGCCGCATCGGTGAGGTCGCGCGTGTACTTCTGCAGTGCCTGATACTGATTCTCGGGCGTCTGGTCGGTGACGCGGTGCGAGCCACGCACGGCCTCGATGGCGTCGAGCAGCGTCGCGCGGGTGGCGCCCACGGCGCTGAGTGCGCCCTTGCTCTCGGTGCCCTTGGCATCGCTGAGCGCGAGCAGCAGGTGTTCGGTGGAGACGAACTCGTCGCCGAGCGCACGCGCGGCAAGTTCAGCCTGGTCGAGGACCGCGTTGAGCTCGCGAGCGAGCGACGGATTGGCACCGCTCTGCTTGGGGTAGCGCGCGATCTCGCGCTCGAGGGTCTCGCGCAACTGCGGCACGGCGACCCCGAGCTTCTGGAGCACCGGCACCACGATGCTGTCGGTCTGTTCGAGCAGCGCGGCCAGCAGGTGGGCGTCATAGACCAGCGGATTGCCGTTGCGGCGCGCGTGGGAGAGCGCGTCGTTGAGGGCGTCGGCGGATTTTACGGTCAGGCGGTCGGGGCTTAACACGGAAGCTGAGATTCGGGGAAAGGCAGAGGAACAGGCACGGTGACGTGCAGAGGAACAGGCGCAGTGAAGTGCAGAGGAACGGACCCTCGGCTACTTAACGATACGATACTGGCGGCGGATTTTCTTCATTTGTGCAAGGCCCTTTCCGTGCAGCAGCCGGGGCACCAGGCGCTGCAGCCACCAGAGCACCCTGGCATAGAACGGATAGACGATCAGGGTCTCGTTGCGCGCCACGCCGGCGAGCACCCGCTCAACGAGCCCCTCTACCGGCACGATGGGGAACGCGGCCATGGAGCGACCGATGTCGGGCTTCAGGCCGGCCACCAGCGTGTTCTGGTAAATGTTGCTCTCCACAAACGAGGGGCAGATGGCGCTGACCTTCACGCCGAGCGCCTCGCCCTCAAGCCGCAGGGAGTGCGTGAGGCTCACCACTGCCCACTTGGACGCGCCGTACGCACTGAGGCCGGGCGTGGGCAGGAGACCGGCGAGCGAGGCGGTGTTCACCAGATGACCGTTCCCCTGGCGCACCATCTGCGCGTACGCGGCGAGCGCCACGTGCACGACGCCGAGCACGTTGACGTCGAAGACCCGCCGCCAGTGCTCGGCCGTGGAATCGCGAAACTCGCCGGCGAAGCCGATGCCGGCGTTGTTGAAGCAGTAGTCGAGGCGCCCACTCACGGCGACGATCTCCGCCACGACGGCGTCCACCGCCGCCTGGTCGGTGACGTCGAGGCGACGCGACTTCGCCTTGCCACCGACCGCCTGGATTGCATCGCTGACCGCGCGCGCGCCGTTCTCGTCGAGATCGGTGACCCAGACATCAGCGCCCTCGCGCGCGAGGGCGGCGGCGAGCGCCTTGCCGATGCCGGACGCGGCACCCGTGATGAGCACAACCTTGTCGTGGAACATCAGAGCCGCCGGTGAGAGGACGCGGAGAAGGTGCGTCCAGACAGGCGCGGCGGCAATGTGCGGGGGAAAAACCATCGGCCGCCTGAGAGGTGGATGGTCTCCCAGGCGGCCGGAATAGTTACTTCATGACGATCATTTTCTTGACGACCCGTTGGCCGTCCACCTCGAGCGCATACATGTAGATGCCCGAGGCGACTTCATTGGCGGTGCTGCGGTACATGCCATTCCAATACGCTGTGTACTGGCCGCATGTAAGCAACACCTGCTCTAGCGGCTGACCCCCTGCCACATTCCCCGTTCCCCCCTGAAGCACCGGCACCGCAGCCAACTGCGCGAGCAGATTGAAGACGCGGAGGGAGACCTTGTACTGGCGACCACCGTCGGCACACGTCGGAAAGTCTCCGACTGTAAACGGGATCCGAGTCTCCGGATTGAACGGATTGGGGAAATTCTGTCCAAGTGCAACTGCAGGTCGCTTGGACGTACCCTGCGTGCTGCCTTGGGCGTTACCAAGCTGTGGCGTGAGGGCTAGGGTCAGCACCGCTACGAATGCTGCCCAGCGAAACCTCATCATTACTCCTGGCGGACAAGATAGGTTCTGAGTGGTTCTCCTTTAAGGATACGTGTGGATGTGATTGGCCAAGGACCAAGCTATGGGCCCGGAGCCGAACTGTCAAGGAACGCGGCAACGACTGCATTCAGGCGATCCCAGTGGAAAACCCGTCCGTCGCCGACCCGGGTACTCACTCCCACCCGGTCGCACCCCTCGATGAGTGGAATCGAGAACTTGCGACTGACACCGAAGATTTCCCGAATCTCCCCCGCGGCGTAGGCCCTTGGCTCCCCGGTGCCCTCGCGCAGCGCACGGAGCGCCCCGGCCCAGGCCACGGGGGTCAGGAAGCGCTGCTCACCCACCTGCACCACGCGCTGCTCCCGCTCCAGCAGCCGAATCAGCGCCGGCGTGCGCGGACCGGCCACAACGCCGATCTCGGCGATGGAGGGCGCCTCGCGCCCAGCTGCGGCAAGCATCGCCTCGATGGCCGCCATCGCCACGCGATCGGCATCGGAAAACCGGGGTGTCCACCCGGCCCTCGCCACGAGTCCGTCCGCGATGAAGATGGTGCTTCGATCGACGGCATCGCGGATGACGCATTCGGCCAGTTCGGCGCCCAGCCCCAGCCGGCCGCGCAGTGGCTGCAGGGGAGTGCCGCGATCGAGCGGACGCGCGGCGTGCGCCTCGTCCACGGTGCCCAACAGCAGCGCATCGGCCGACGTCAGCCGATGCTGCTCGACGAGGCGAAGGTCGCGCTCCACGATGAAGGGCGAGAGGCCGGTGATCAGCGCAGCGACGTCCGTCACTGGTACGCCGAGACGGAGCGAGACCGAGGCGGTGAGCAGCCCGCGCCCTCCACTTTCCTCCACCATCCATCGCAGGCGCTCGTCCGAGGTGGCCCCGGCGTGCGCAAATGGCGGCACTCGGCGAAACGGCGGCAGCGGATCGGTGATGACGCCTCCACCGATGGTCGTCACGGGCGACGCCGCGCGCAGCACGAACCGATCACCACCGCGAGCCGTCAGCGGTTGATCGAGGACCAGCCGGACGGCGGTCGTCGCACCCGACAGCACCGGTCCGCCGCGCGCGACGACCCTCGCGCCTACCTCGGCGGTGCCAAGATGCAGGCGCACCCTGGTCCGCGCGGTGAGCACCACGCCGGCGTCGTCGAACAGCGCGACGTCGGCGCGCATGCGATCGCTCTCGGCCCAGGCGTCGGCGGCGCTTACCAGCACGGCCCCGCGCGCGAGCGTCTCGCGATCGACGCCGGTGACGGCGAGCGCGACGCGCTGCCCCGCCCGGCCGGCCTCGACGGCGTGATCGTGCGACTGCACGCCGCGAACGCGCATCGCGGCGCCACCCGGGAACACACGCAGCGCGTCCTCGCGCGACACGCTCCCGCTCCAGACGGTGCCGGTGACCACGGTGCCAGTGCCTTTCACGGTGAAGGCGCGATCGACGGGCATGCGAAACAGGTCGAGCGCGTCGCGCGCCGGCACGCCGAGCGCCGCGGTGGCCAGCGCGCGGCGCAGCGCCTCGAGCCCGTGCCCCGTGCGCGCCGAGACGGGAACGACGGTCGCCCCGGCAAGCGGTGATCCCTCGAGCAGTTCGGCAACATCGGCGGTGGCAAGCTCGAGCATCTCGTCGTCCACCAGGTCCACCTTGGTGAGCGCCACCACGCCGCCGCGAATGCCCAGCACACCGAGGATGCCGAGGTGCTCGCGCGTCTGCGGCATCACGCCTTCGTCGGCCGCGACCACGAGCAAGGCGAGATCGACTCCGGCGGCGCCCGCGAGCATCGTCCGAACGAAGGCCTCGTGCCCCGGCACGTCCACCACGCCGACGGTGCCCACGCCGTCGAGCTCGAGCGGAGCAAAGCCGAGCTCGATGGTGATGCCGCGACGCTTTTCCTCGGGCAGTCGGTCGGTGTCGACGCCGGTCAGCGCGCGCACGAGTGCGGTCTTGCCGTGGTCGATGTGGCCGGCCGTTCCGAGGATCACGCGTCCACCTCGTGCCGTTCCCACGCCACGAGCGCGCGCAGCGCCCGGCCACCGTCGGTGAGGTGCTCCTCCAAAAACTCACGCAGCAGCCGCTGATGCGCCCGCAGCGAGGGCTCATCGAGCAGCGGCGTAGCCTGCTGGCCCAGCCACGACCTCAGCGCATCACGCGCCTCCGGTGGCAGCGTGCGCGCACCGCGCGACTGGCTTGCACACGCGGCGCAGAGCGCACCGCCGGCCCGATGATGAAACGACACGGCGAGATCGACGGCGAGCGCGGCGTGGCACAGCGCGCAATGGTCGAGCGTGGGAGCGAAGCCGAGATCGGCGACAAGGCGCCAGGCGCCACCGAGTGCCACGGGCCCCGCCTCGCCCGGCGGGGCGTGGCCCAGGGCATCGAGCGCGTCGGTCACCGTGTCGAGCAATCCCGGGTCGGCGTCTTCGGGCGCAAAACGCAGCAGCAGTTCGGCAAGCGCGGCGGCGGCGGCGAAGCGATCGAGCGATTCGGCGAGTTCGGGTCGCGACCGCGTGGCCTCGAACGACATCAGCGCGTGCAGGTCGCGGCCTGGCGTGGTGGTCATCTGCACGTCACCGCTGGCGAAGAGGTCGAGTGCGGCGCCGAACTTGTTCTTCGGGCGTCGCGCGCCGCGGGCAATCACCGACACCACGCCCAGCTCCCGGGTGACGAGGCGCACGATGCGCGAGGTCTCCCGGTAGTCGAAGGCATGAAGCACGAGGGCGTCGGTGGATACTAAGGGCACTGGGTGCGGGGTTCGGGGTGCGGGGTGCAGGTGAGGGGTGAGGGGGGCGGTGCAATTGCTGCAACGGCTACGGCTGTCCCACGGTGATGCCGAGCCGTACAGCACGTCCGGGCGCGTCGAAGCCGTGGATGGCTTGATATCGAATGCCCCCAAGATTGTCGACGCGCAGGCGGGCGGCGAGTGGTACGCGGGCGCCTGGTGCGGAGATACGCACCGTGGCCGAAAGGTCGATCAGGGTGTGCGCTGGCATCACGACGGGTTCTGCCGGGTACGCCGCGAAGTTCCGGTCGTCGGATGGTCCGGTGTACGCCGCACCGGCCGCGACGGCTGAGCGTGCGCCGATTGCGCGGCTGAACTCGACGCGTGCGGCGTGGCGAGGACGGCGTATGAGCGACTGGCCGAGTACCAGGTTGGCGCCCGGCGCCGTGTCGTACCCGGCATCGGTGACGCGCGTCGCCGTCCAGGCATAGCTGACTTGCGTGCGCACTGCTCCGGGGAGCGCGCCGCTGAGGGTCGCCTCGACGCCGTCGGCGTTGGCGCCGGACACGTTGTAGTAGTTGGGCGCGCCCAGCACCGAGGGCACCGCCGTGTACTGAATCAGGTCGCGGAAGCGCTGCTGGTACGCCGTGACCGAGAATGCGACGCCACGCATCACGCCGTCGAGTCCCACCTCCCGGCTTCGCGACTGTTCCGGCGCGAGCGCAGAATTTCCGAGCACGTATCCGGTGGCAAAGTTCTCGTAGAACGTCGGGGCCCGAAACGCCGAACCAACGGCGGCGCGCGCGCGCCACGCGCCGGCGAGCGCCCACGAAGCGGCCAGGCGCACCGTACGAAACGTCCCGAAGGCACTGTTGTCGTCGAGGCGCGCGCCCACCTGATAGGTGCCGCGGCGGGCGACGGCGCCCACGGTCTGGACGTACAGCGCGCGATCGTTGCGCGCGGCAGTGAATGCGCCCGGGAACTGGCCGTACTCGCTGAGCGCCACCGACGACGAACGCTCGTGATCGCGCGACGCCTCGCCCCCGACGGTAACGGACTGCGTGGCGCCAACGCGCGCGGTGAGGCGCAGGTCGGCGGACCGTCGCGTGACGGCACCGCGCGAGGAGTAGCCGTAGAAGCCCAGCGTGTCGGCGGCGGTGTCGGGGCCGTCGTGGCTGCGCGGATTGTGCTCGCCCGATGCGAGGTTCCACGCCGCTGCGAGCCGCTCGGTCAGCACGCGACGCCCCGTCAGGGCAACGACGAGGCGACGACTGGCGTTCTCGGCGTCGTGGTCTTCCGGCGTGCCCGCCGAGTTGGTGGGCACGTGGTAACTGTCTGCCTGCCAGCGCGCCGAGAGCGTGGCTTCGGTGCGCGCATCGGGCAGCACGCGCAACGATGCGGCGGCCCCGCGGTGGCGAAAGGCATTGTTGAACGGCAAGATGCCCTCGGCCGCGCGATCCGTCACCGTCGCGCTGACGGCGGCGCGGCTGAACCCCATACCACCGCTGATCGCGACGTCACGCTGGCCGTAGCTGCCACCGTCGAAGGCGAGCGACGCGCGCGCGCCGCGTGCCGCCGTGCGCGAGATGAGCTGAATGACGCCGGTGACGGCATCGGCGCCGTAGAGCACGCTCGCCGGGCCGTGAACCACTTCGACGCGATCAATATTGTCGAGGGTCAGCGAGCCCAGGTCGAGTGCACCGCCGGGTTCGTTGAGCGGCACGCCGTCGAGGAGGACGCGCACGAAGTTGCTTTGCCCGCCACGCACGAACAGCGACGACTGGGAGCCGAACGACGAGGCGGAGACGACGGTGGCGCCGGGAACAAGGCGCAGCGCGTCGGCCAGGCGTGTGATGCCGCGCTCACGAAGCAGGTTGCCCGAGAGCACCGTGACGGCCGCTGGAGCCGACACGGCGCTCTCAACACGGGTGGCCGTGATGACGACGGGTGAAAGACGCGTGGAGTCGGACGACACGGCCTGGGCTGCGGCGAGGGTCGGAAGCAGGGCAAGAAACAGAGGGCGCATGAAGGCGGAGAGTGGTAGGTGGTAGGTGGTAGGTGGTAGGTGGTAGGTGGTAGGTGGTTGGCGGACGGCGGATAGCGTAGAGCGTACAGCCTACAGGTTCTTTTCATCACCGTTTCCGCAACGGCACAAGAACCGGCGCCCCCACCGCCGGATCGCGCGACACCACGAGCGGCCAGTGGTACACCGGCTCGAGCACGTCGCCGCGCATCACGTCGTCCGGCGATCCGGCGGCCACCACCTTGCCGTGGTCGAACAGCACGATGTGCGCCGCGAAGCGCGCCACGCGCAGGAGGCGCACCGGGTCTGGGGGAAAAGCCGGCGAGAGGTGGCGCATCACGCGCGCCGCGATGTCGGCGCGCCCGCCGTGGGGATCAATGAGT
>CAYHCW010000054.1:0-8835 GCA_964355025.1 uncultured Gemmatimonas sp.
CCAGCCGCAGCGCCTCGGGCGCGGTGCGCATGTCGGCGTTCTTGTTGACGTTGCGAAACGCGCCCTCGTCATAGAACGCGTAGTCCATGGCCACGTTCGAGCGCACCGGGCCGAGCACGGAATCGGTGAGCGTGAGCACGTACCCGCCAACGAAGACGGCCGCCAGCTTGCTCGGCGGCTTGGGCTTCGGCGCTTCGGCGGCGGCCGTTGCCACGGGCTTCACGGAGTCCGTGGCGGGCGCCTTTCGCGCCGGGCGCGACGCCCGGCCGCCACCAAACAGCGACGCCGACTGCAGCACCGCGTTGCCGCCGGCCGAATACCCGGCCGCCCCAATGCGCGTCTTGTCGATGTAGTTCAGGTTCGGCGTGCTGGCGATGTACTCCACCATCGGCACGACGCCGTACCCTTCGAGGCTGGCCGAGCGCCGCTGGTTCGACGCACTCGATGCCCCCTGCGCATAGGGATCGATGGTGATCACCACCATGCCGCGCCGCGCCAGCTCGATGGCGTAGCTGTCGAGCGACTCCTTGCTGCGCTCGAAGCCCGGGCAGAGCACGACGACGGGAACGGGATTCTTGTCGGTGGCCGCCACGGGCCGGAATAGATCCGCGGCCACCCACTGCCCGCCCTGCGTCGGGAGCGTGAAGCCCACCACGTCCACGCGGCCGAAGTCGGTTTTCACCAGATAGGCGCCCAGGCTGCCGATCAGGATCAGCGCGAGGGAAATGAACATCAGTCGTGTCGATCGCATCTCAGTCTCGAATGAACGTAGGCTTGTCCATGCTCTCCACCCAGTCACGCACGAGCTGCGTCAGCGCCGGCTTCTTGGCCGCGACGTCGGCGAGGTTGCGGAACACCACCTCGTGCCGATTCTCGTGGTCCATTCCAACAAGGCCGCCGGCTTCAGGAGCGGTGGTTCCCTCGGGGAATCGCACGATCAGGTGCAGCTGCTTCGTCGACTTCAAGTCGAACGTCGCCAGGTCTTCCCTGAAGTAGAAGCTGGGCGCGTCCCACTTCACCCGCTCGTGGACCTTGTTGGTGGCCTGCATGATGATTGCGCGCACCGCTGCAATCTCGGCCTTCAGCGGATGCTTGAGGTGCGCCATGTACTCGTTCATGGCCTTGGTGCGGTCGGCTGGGCGTTCGCCGCGGGGTTTCTTTTGTGATGCCATCTCGAGATTCCTCGGTTCAGCGCATGGTGCTTCGAAACGACGCTACGCGGCCAGCATGATGCCAACAACCCCAACCACCGCCACCAGCAGCGCCCCCGGCACGGCAAAGCGCAGCCAGCGTCCGTAGCCGACCTGCGCACCGAGCAGCATCGCCATCATCGCACCCGACGTCGGGGCGAGCAGATCCGTGAGTCCGGCGCCCACCTGGTACGCGATGACTGCAGCGTCGCGGCGAATGCCCAGCAAGTCAGACAGCGGCGCCATGATAGGCATGGTGAGCACGGCCTGCCCACTCACCGACGGCACTGGCACATGGAGAATGGCATGCACCGGAATCATCAGCACCGCCGCCACGCGGCCCGGCGCCTGCGCCAGCGGCGCGGCCAGGCCGTACACGATGGTGTCGATGACGTGGCCGTCCGTGAGCACGACGCTGATGGCGCGCGCCACGCCAATGAACAGTGCGGCGGCCAGCAGCCCCTCCATCCCCTTCAGGAACGCCACGGCCGTCTGCGACACGCCGAGTCCCGATGCAAGCCCGATGGCAAAACCGACGAGAAGGAAGATCGCCGAGAGCTCGTTGAATCCCCAGTCGTAGCGCACCACGCCAATCACGTACGGCACGAACGGCAGGACCACCAACGCCAGCAATACCGCGTCACGCCGGGTCGCGGGCTCGTGCGCCGGATGCGTCACCTCGGGGCGCACGTCATCACGCGCGGTCATCGCCAGCGTCCAGCCGATCCACACCGCGACCGCCGCGGCGAACAGGCCAAAGCGCAACGTCGGCTGGCTCAGCGGCGGCAACTCGGCGAACCGCAGCGCGATGCCCGTCTGAAACGGATTGGTCGGCCCGAACGCCGCGCCCACCCCGGCGGCGCCGAGGCTCATCCCCAGCGCCGTGATCGCACCGAACCCCAGTCCGCGGCTCAGCACCAGCAGCACCGGAATGAGCGCGATGATCTCCTCCTGCATGTTCTCGAGCGCGCCGAGCGTGGCAAAGAGCAGGCTGATGGCGATCACCACCAGGTACGGTCGTCGTGTGCGACCCACGAGCGCACCCACGAGCCGCGCCAGCGCACCCGTGGCGTCGAGCAGCGCAAAGGCGCCGCCCACGAACAGCACCGTCAGGATCACATCCGCGCCAGCGACAACTCCGCGCGGCACCGCCAGTACGGCGGCCATCGGCCCCACGGGCGTCGCGGCAACGCGCGCGTAGGTGCCGGCCACCACGACCTCGCGTCCGCTCGCTGCATCGATGCGGCGCTCGTACGCGCCGGCCGGCAACAGCCACGTGAGGCACGCGGCCACGGCGACGCCACCAAGCAGCAGGACCAGCGGGTGCGGCAGCGTGAATCGCATCAGGAGCCCTGGCGGATGGAGTGCGACAAAACCTCGGCGCGGAGAACACACTCGGCAAGAGCGCCGACACAAGAGCGCCGACGCTTGACGCTACGGCTTCACCCGACGCAAGTTTGGCGAACCCCCGCCCCGAGTACAGAGCCTGCCGACGACCTGCAAGAACTGCAGCGTAGAAATCGCTGACGGATCGAAATTCTGCAATAACTGCGGGCTCAACCTGACGCAGGAAATTTCGGTCGCTCTGCCGCAGCCGCCGGCCACCCGGACACCGAGTGGGTCGTCAACGTCCACGCCGACCGGCCTCACCGCGCAGGAGTCGGCATCCGCCGACACGCTCTCGCGGCTCAAGGCCGCCATCGGTGACCGCTACGACGTGGAGAAGGAACTCGGTCGTGGCGGCATGGCCACGGTCTACCTGGCCAAGGACGTCAAGCACGACCGCGACGTGGCCATCAAGGTCCTGCTCCCCGAGCTTTCGGCGTCCATCGGCGCCGAACGGTTCGAACGTGAGATCCGTCTCGCCGCCAAGCTCCAGCATCCGCACATCCTCGGGCTCTTCGACTCGGGCGTGGCCGACGGCCTGCTGTACTACGTGATGCCCTTCGTGAAGGGCGAGTCGCTGCGCGACCGCATCGATCGCGAGGGGATGCTCCCGATCGACGACGCCATTGCCATCACGCTCGAAGTTGCCGGGGCGCTGGGCCACGCGCACGTGCTCGGCATCGTGCACCGCGACATCAAGCCGGAAAACATCCTGTTGCAGGGCGATCACGCGCTGGTCGCCGACTTCGGCATCGCCCGCGCCGTGAGCGAGGCCGGCGCGCAAAAGCTCACGCAGACGGGCATGGCCGTGGGCACCCCGGTCTACATGGCGCCCGAGCAGTCCATGGGCGAGGTCGTTGGTCCCACCGCGGATCTCTACAGCCTGGGGTGCGTGCTGTACGAGATGCTCGCCGGCGAGCCACCGTTCCTCGGAAAGAACCCCGCACAGATCATGGCGCGACATGCCATGGAGGCGGTGCCGAGCATTCGCATCGTCCGCAGCGCCGTACCCGAGGAAATCGAACAGGCCATCTTCGCCGTGCTTGGCAAGATGCCGGCGGACCGCCCGCAAACGGCGGCGGCATTTGCCGAAATGCTGGGCATGGTGCTCGGCTCCACCTCCTCGATGCGTGTCATGCGCGGAGCCACGGCGACGCGCCGCGTCCCCTCCGGCACGCCGGCGGGCGGCGCGCGGCGCACCAGCGGATCGCTCTTCGCCGAGGACGAGGCGGCGCCTCCCCTCTGGAAACGGCCGCGCGTGCTGGCTCTCGCGCTGCTCGTTGCCGTCGCGGCGCTGGGCATCTGGCGTTTTGGCCCGTTCGGGCGTCAGCCTGCGGCGACCGACAGCCCGGACGCCCGCCGCATCGCCGTGCTGTACTTCAAGGACGTCAGCAAGGACTCGAGCCTCGGCCCGCTCGCGGATGGTCTCACCGAAGCCCTCATCCACGCACTCGGCACGTCACCAAGCCTGACCGTCATCTCGCAGAATGGTGTTGATCGGTGGCGCAACTCCACCGCGCCCGACGACAGCATCGCGCGCGCGCTGCGCGCCGGCTATTTGGTGCGCGGCGAGGTCGAGCCCAAGGGCGACAACGTGAGCGTGGGCGTCAACCTGGTGGACGCCAGCGGCGCGGCGCTCAAGCGCGCGTCGTTCACCGTGTCGGCGGGCAATCCGCTCGCCATGCGCGACACGCTGACGGTCATCGTGTCGGACCTCATCAAGCAGCAGCTCGGCGCCGATCTCAAGCTCAAGGAGCAGAGCGGCAGCACCAGCTCCGACGCCTGGCTGTTGCTGCAACGCGGGGTGCAGGCGCAAAAGAGCGGCGATGCACACCACGCCGGCGGCGACCCGGTTGCGCGCGACCGGGACTTTGCGGCGGCCGACTCGTTGTACGCCGAAGCCGCCAAGGCCGACCCCAGATGGTCGGAGCCGGTTACACACCTGGCGTTGCTCGCCTATCGCCGCTCGCGACTGGCCGGAACGAACGCCGACTCCATCCGCAAATGGACGGGAATCGGGTTTGCGCACGCCAACAAGGCCATTGCCATCGACGCCAACGATGCCGACGCCTGGGAAGTGCGCGGCAATCTCCGCTACTTCCCCATCGTGCAGTCGCTTGAGCCCGACGAAACGCGCCGCAAGCAGGCCATCGACTCGGCGCGCGCCGACCTCGAGCGGGCCACCACCATCAACACGCGGCAGGCCGGCGCGTATGCGACACTGTCGCACCTGTACACCAAGATCGAGTCACTCAGCGGCACCGACGTGTATCTGGCGGCGCAAAATGCCCTGAACGCCGACGAGTTCCTGTCGAACGCCAACCTCATCCTGCAGCGGCTCTTCACCGCCTCGTATGACCTCGGGCAGTATGACCGCGCGCAGCAGTGGTGCGACCAGGCGGGCAAGCGGTTCCCCAAGGACCCGCGCGTCGTGAAGTGCAAGCTGTACCTGCTCACCGCCAAGGACGCCAAGCCCGACATCGCGGCCGCCTGGAGGCTCGCCGACTCGTCGGTGTCCATGTACCCGCCCGCGGTCCGGCCCGCCGAGCGGCTCGTTCACGACCAACTGGTGGCGGCGGTCATCGCCGCGGCCAGCAAGCAGCAGCCGGCCCTGGCCGATAGCGCCCGGCACGTCGCCAAGCGGTCGGAGGGCACGGTGGAGCTCCACAAGACTCGCGAGCCGGCCTATTTCGGGGCCCGGGTCTACACCATTCTGGGTGACAAGGTTGACGCTGTCCGCCTGCTGAAGGAGTATTTCGCAGCGAACCCCGGCATGGCGCGAACCACCGGTAAGGACCCCGGTTGGTGGTTCAAGGACCTCGAGAACGACCCCGATTTCCGCCGGGCGGTCGGTTCAACGCCGTGATCTGCGTCACATTTCTGCAAGTTTTCTGGTAAAGTAGGCTTTACCCTTGCGTCGAGTCCGGAAAATCCCCACGTTTTAGGGATGACAAAGCTTACACCGTCGGCTTTCTGCCGAGTGTTCGCTTTTGCTTCCCTTTTGAAAGGATTCGCTCCATGCCTCGCGCGCGTCTTTCCATTGCCACTCTGCTGGTGATTGCCGCCGCCGTCGTGTCCTGCACCGACCGGCCGGCCCCCACGGAAGCCGCGACAGCAATGGGACGTCGCGTCGGCGCCAGCGCCACGGGCTGCCTGGCCCTCGGCGACCTCAACAACCTGGTGATCACGGTCTTTGGTACGGCAAACATGCCGAACCAGAACTCCGCGCTGCACAAGCTCGACCAGGTTACCAAGGCCCTCGCCAAGGGAAACACCGCGGATGCCATCGCCAAGGCGAATGACCTGATCAGCTTCATTCGCCTGAAAGCAACGGAACTGGCGGTGCAGGCTCAGGCCCAGGCGCTCATCGAAGCCATCGAGTGCTATGCGGGCATCGACCAGAATACGTTCCTGGTCTATCCCTCCGATAATCCGCAGACCATCACCAGCGAAGACGGCCAGGCCGGCATCGTGCTCCCCGTCAACCCGGTGACGGAGCCGACCCTGATTACGATTACGATGCTTGACCCCAACGGCACGTCGCCGCTGATCACCAAGCTCGACAAGTACCCCGGATACGTGGAGCTCACGCAGCAGTCGGGCGTTGCGAATTCGCTGACGGGCGCCGTCACGATTGCCGTCTGCCCCGTGGCTGGCATTCCGGATTCGATCGCGAGCAGGCTGCGCCTTGGACATCAGGCGGCGCCCGGTGCCGCCGGCTTCGAGGTAACGCCGTACGCGAACGCCAGCTTCTTGACGTGCGCCGGATACGCCAGCGCCACCAGCAGGCTTCCCGGCTGGCTGCGCGCGGTCGCCAGTCTCGTCATGCCTAAGCCACTCTACGCCCGCATGAATTTCTCCGGTGGCGTCGGCGGCACGGCCGAAGAGTTCAGCCCGTTCGGCCCGATCGACCCGGAACTCAGCTTCTCCGGTGGCGTGGGTGGCACGGCTGAGGAGTTCATCAAGGAACAGCCAACCTCGCCGGCAACGGGCAAGAACAAGAAGCAGCCTTCTGCGACAGACGAGGCTGTACAGGGCAAGACGAGTGTGCGCAGTTCGACCGCCGAGATGGCCGTGAACATCATCACCTGCTATCAGGCCGAAGTGGGCGCGTCGGCAACGGCAATCACCGGTTGCCGTCCGCAGGTGACGCTCAAGACCGTCAACCAGACACCGTTCGTTGGTGTACCGGTGACCTTCGCCGTCGGCGCGACGGGCGGCTCGGTCGCTGCTGATGCCGCGTCGGCCTGCGGCGCACTCGGATCGTCGGCGACCGTCCTGACGGACGTCAATGGCGTGGCGCGCGCGTGCTGGACGCTCGGCGACGTCGCGGCAGACTACACCGTGACGGCGACGCCGGCAAATGGCGGTGACGCCATCGCCGGCGTGACATTCTCGCAGGCATCGTACACGTGGACCACGACGGCGATCAAGAAGAGCGCCACGCTGACGCTGGACAACGTCAGCCAGACCTATGATGGCACCGGCAAGAGCGTCGCGGTCACCACGGCGCCAGCCGCCCTGCCCGGCGTCAGCGTCACCTACAACGGGTCGGCGGATTTGCCGGTGAACGCCGGCAGCTATGCCGTGGTCGCCACGCTGAACAACCCCAGTTATCAGGGGACGATCAGCGGCACGCTCGTCATCAATAAGGCAACGGCGAACGTGACTGTGGGTGACCTCACGCCAACATACTCCGGCTCGCCGACGGCAGCGACCGCGACGACGGATGCCACGGGCACCAGCGCATTCAGCTTCACCTACGACGGCTCGCCGACCGCGCCGACGAACGCCGGCAGCTATGCCGTGGTCGCCACGCTGAACAACGACAACTTCTCCGGCTCCGCGACAGGTACGCTGATCATCAGCAAGGCGCCGGCAACACTCACCTTGGCGAATCTGACGGGGACATACAGCGGCTCGTCGAACAATGCGACAGTCACGACGCTTCCTGTGGCGAACCTTGAATCGATCGTCATTACCTACGACGGATCGCCTGCTGCCCCGGTCAACGCGGGGAGCTACGCGGTCGTCGCCACGCTCGACAATCCGAACTACAGCGGCAGCACCACGGGTACGCTGGTCATCGGCAAGGCGACCGCCACCGTGCTGCTTGGCAGCCTGACGGCCACCTATGACGGCGCGTCGAAGACCGTGGCTGCCACGACGATTCCGGCGGGGCTCGGCGCGATCAGCATCACGTACAACGGCTCGGCCCCGGCGCCCTCAAACGCCGGCAGTTACGCGGTGCTCGTGACGCTGACCAACGCGAACTACGTCGGAAGCGCGTCGGGCACCCTGGTCATCAGCCCGGCCGGGTCCGTGATCACGTGGGCCACCCCGGCCCCGATCATCCTCGGCACGCCGCTCAGTGGCTCGCAGTTGAACGCTACCGCGTCGACGACGGGAGCGTTCGCCTACACCCCGCCGGCGGGTTCAGTGCTCCCCGCCGGCACCAGCACGCTCTCCACGTTCTTCACGCCGTCCACCACGAACTACTCGGCGGCCGCGGCGTCGGTGAGCATCAAGGTGTTCTACAAGCAGGTCGGCTGCTTCGCGTCGCCGGTCTACAGTTCGATGCCCGATACCAAGTCGTATCAGCGCAAGGGCTCAAACCTGCCGGTCAAATGCACGCTCACCACGGCCTCGGGTGCCAGCGTGACGAACGCCACGGGCAGCCTGAAGATCGAGGATCTGGGCACGAACCCGAACGCCCTGGCAACCGATGCCAATCCGCTGGTGATCGGCAACGCGTTCGTTGCCTCGAGCAACGGCAACTACTCGTACGGACTGAACACCGGCGTCGCGAAGTTCATCACGCTCCATTACTATCGCGCCACCGCGCAGTGGAATGACGGCAACACCACGGTCGGCTACTTCTTCGTCAAGTAGAGAAGCACAGAAGGCCCCCCCGCGCACGACACGACAGGCTCCGGAGCAATCCGGAGCCTGTCGTGTATTCGACCGAACGTCGTTCGTCTTGCGACCCGGGCCAGCCCGCCACGATCTTTCCGCTGCGCCACTCGCGCTCCCCAAGCCACCACATGAAACCGCTTCGCCGCCTGTTCGCCTCCTGCGCCGTCCTGTTGTCGTCCAGCGTCATCGCAACGGCACAGCCACAGCCCGCAGTGGTTCGGTTGGTCGTGGAGACAACGATAGGTGACATCACCCTCGCCATCGACAGTGTACACGCCCCGCACACGGCGACGAATTTCCTCGCGTATGTGGATCGCGGGCACTTTCGCGACGCCCGTTTTCA
>CAYHCW010000054.1:8935-10626 GCA_964355025.1 uncultured Gemmatimonas sp.
CCGATGCGAAGGCGCTCCTGCGGTCGCACCGGGCCTGACTCCGACCAGACCTGCTGATAGTTGGTCCAATCTCGCCACCATGGCCTGCTGTAGGTCATGCACAAGAGCGGACGAACCCGGGTTGAGACATTCGCCGTGCCCTGGTGGAGGACGCGGAAGTCCCAGATCGCGCAGGAACCTGCCGCCACGTCCGGGACCACCGACGGCGAGCCCTCCTGCCAGCGCGAGATGCGATGACTCCCGGGAAAGATCTCCGTGGTCCCGTGCATGACATTCATGTCGATCAACGGAATGCCCACGGTGACGGCGTGGACAGGCAGCATCGAGGCGATGCCTGCCTCGAACAGGAACTTCCCGTCGCGGTGCCGGTGCTGTTGTTCCGATCCCGGGAGCGACAGAATGACCCCGAAACTATCCAGCACGAAGTCCCCATCGAAGGCGAGCCCCATCACGTCCATCACGACGGGATTCGCGTATACCGCCGCGTCCCCGAACGCGCCGGAGAGTTCCACCGTGACCAGGTGCCGACGATCCCCAACCATGAGCGCGCCATCACGACTGACGTCGGAAGTGAAATGTTGACCGTACCGTGCCGCGAGTGTCTCGTTCAGCACGGCAACGGCCGAGTCCGGCAGCACGCGATCCAACAGTGCATAGCCAGCCTTCGTGAGCATGTCCGCATGGACGTGTGCTGAACTCTTGGCGGGGTCTTCGGTGTGCATCAGTCCACGTCCTCGTTGATCGGCGGTGGCGGCAAATATGCCACGTGCGTCGACCGAATGCACCGCATGGTGTAGATTGCCTCGTCGCCGATCCACTTCGACCAGGATACCTCCCATGCGTCTCGCTCGAATCCGGCTCGCCCTCCCCGCACTGCTCGCGCTCGTCGCCCTGCCGCTTGGTGCGCAGGATCGCCTGAAGTCGATGCCGGGCTACGACCGCTACACGCTCATGGCACCCAAGCTCGCTGGCGCCATCAAGTCGGGGCAGGTGAACGCCCAGTGGACCGAGGACGGCAAGTCCTTTGACTTCCTGCGCGACAACAAGCGCGTACGCTTCGATATCGCCTCGAAGCTGGTCTCGGATGCACCGGCCGCGGCACCTGGCGCCAGCACGGCGCGCCGTGGCGGACCCTCGCGCGGACGACAGTCCGCCGAGGCGTGGACCGCCGACTCGTCGAAGAAGGCCATGTACCGCGATCGCAACCTGTACATCGTCAATCGCGACGGCTCGGGCGAACTCCAGCTGACCACCGACGGCAGCGAGACGGGACGCATCAAGTACGGCACCGCGAGCTGGGTGTACGGCGAGGAACTCGGCCAGACCACCGCGATGTGGTGGTCGCCCGACGGCACCAAGCTCGCCTACTACCGGTTCGACGAGCGCCCGGTGAAGGACTACTGGCTGCAGACGGGCCAGACCGCCGTGCAAGGCACGCTGATGACCGAGGCGTATCCCAAGGCGGGCACGGCGAACCCCATCGTCGATCTCTACGTGTTCGACGTGCGCACCGAAGTGACCCGGCGGATGGATGCGCGCGACGGCAAGCCGCTCACCGACGACGCGGTGGGGCACTACGTGTACGGCATCAGCTGGACGAAGGACGGGAGCGAGCTGCTGATCCATCGCACCAACCGCCGGCAGAACATCATGGAGTTCGCCGCCTGCACGCCGATCAGCGGCACCTGCCG
>CAYHCW010000055.1:0-10601 GCA_964355025.1 uncultured Gemmatimonas sp.
GCTTCGTAGAAGCGCCCCACCGCGTTGTGCGCGTGGGCAATGAAGAACATGTAGTTCGGCGTCCAGCCGTCGTAGAACCCGTAGGTCCAGACGCCCGGCACGCCGCGCTTGGTCATCTCCAGCACTTCGTTCTGGGCCAGCGTCCACCACTCGTTCACGGTGATGGCGTCAATCTGTTCGTTGTACGGGCCGCTGCCGGTGGATGCGTACAGGTACGTCACCGACTCGTGCAGGTCGTGCATGATCGTCGGCGTCCACTCGAGGAACGTCCTGGTGGTGTTGCGGGTGAGGGCGAGGAACTGGCCCATGCCGTCGCGATTGTTGTCGTGCTGCACGTACTTGCCCCAGTACATCAACGGCAGCCGCGCTTCGCCGGCCGGCCGCTTCTTGTTGTAGTAGTACGTGTCCACCTGCTTCTCGCGCCCGTCCACCTCGATGACCGGCGTGATGAAGGTGATCACGTTCTTGCGGATGTTCTGGTAGAAGTCCGACTCGTCCACCACCAGGCGGTAGGCCAGCTCCATGAGCATCTCGGGGCCGCCGTTCTCCGGCGAGTGCATGCCCGAGGTGATCCAGTAGATCGGCTTCGCCGTCTTGAGCAGCTGCTGCGCCTGCGCCTCCGAGGTCTTCCGCGGATCGGTGAGGTCATGGAGCATGCCCTTGTACTTGTCGAGCTGGCTGATGGTCGCGGCGTCGCCGATGGCCAGCATCACCATGTCGCGTCCTTCCTCGGTCTTGCCGATGGTCCAGAACTTCGCCCGTCCTCCCGAGTTCTTCGCCACCGCCTCGAGATACCGATGGATGTCCTTGGCGTACGTCAGTTCACCCGGCGTGCCGACGATCCTGCCGAGGAACTTGAGCGGCGTAGGGACCTTGCTGGAGGCGGGCAGGTAGTCCACCAGTTCGGTGGAGATGCGGGCATCCTGCAAGTGCTCCTTGATCTTCTTCGTGTACTCCTGGTCGATGGCCTGCTGGGCGCCTACGAGGCGGGTGGCCAGCAGCAGCGCGACCGGAGTCAGGAAGAGACGGGGAAAACGGGACATTTTCGGCCCTCACTTGGGGAATGGACTCGACTTTGACTTACGCGCGGTGCGGGAGAATCGCTTGGGGGTCGGGTGCGGAGTGCGGGGGCTTGGTGCGGGGTGATGAGTGGAGGTGGGGAAGGAGGAGGGGGTGGTGAACGGGGGATCGTCCGCCCCCTCACCCGCCCTCATCCTCCACTCGTCCCCCCTCACCTGCACCCCGCACCCCGAACTCCTCACCCGCTCGGCGTCATCCTCCGCCCCGACAGTGACCTCCGCCCGTCCGCCGGCGTTTGCACCGCCTCAAACACCTTCGCCTCGATGAACGCGTCCAGCAACGCCGGGTCCAGGTGGCCGTGCGTTGCCTCGTCTTTCAGGATGTCGAGCGCCCGCTCCGTGGGCACGGCCCGCTTGTACGGACGGTCGGTGGCGGTCAGCGCATCGTAGATGTCGCTGATGGTCATCATCCGGGTCTGCACCGGAATGGCCACCGCGTGCACGCCGCGCGGGTAGCCCGAGCCGTCGAGCTTCTCGTGGTGTCCCCAGGCAATGCCCGGGATGCCCTTGAGCTCGCGCGTCCACGGGATCTGCTCGAGAAACCGGTACGTGTGCGTCACGTGGCTCTCGATCTCGCGCCGCTCGCGCTCGTCGAGGTTGCCGCGGTTGATCATCAGGTAGCGCAGTTCGTCGTCCGAGAGCAGTGGCTTCTCGCTGCCGTCGAAGTCCACGAACAGCCGCTCGTTGATCTCGCTCAGCTCCTCGAACGTCCCCTCCGGCAGGATGGTCGGTTCGTTGGCCCGCACGATGGCGTCGAGGTACCGCGTGAGCTCGCCGCGCGACTCGGCGCGCGATCGGTCGAGGCGCTGCACCGCCTCCTCGTAGTTCACCCGGCCGTAATCCCACAGGTACTGTGCGCGCTCGCGCTCGTACTGCAGGTCGGCGCGCTGCAGCAGGAACTCGAAGCGGTGACGGACGATGGCGAGGTCGGCCGGGTACAGCTTCTTCTGCTTCACCAGCACCTGCTCGCGCACGCCCACCTTGCCGAAGTCGTGCAGCAGCGACGCGTAGCGCAGTTCGCGCATCTCCTGGCGCGAAAAGCGCGCGCCGGCGTACGGGCCGCTGTCCACGCGGTCCACCGCCGCGGCCAGCCCGGTGGTGAAGGTGGCCACCCGCGACGAATGACCCGACGTCGTGGGGTCGCGACTCTCGATGGCCGTCACCGACGCCATCACGAAGCCCTCGAACAGCCGCTCGATCTCCTCGTACAGCCGCCCGTTCTCGATGGCCACGGCCGCCTGCGACGCGAGCGCGCTCACCAGCCCCACGGCGTGCTCGTCAAAGGGCACCACCTCACGCTCCACGTCCGCGCTCGTCGTCAGCCGCGCCTCGGCGCGCCGCTTGCAGTTCAGCAGCTGCAGCACCCCCACGATCTCGTCGCGGTGCGTACGCATGGGAATCGTCACCATCGACCTGGTGCGGTACCCGAACTTCTCGTCGAACGACCGGTTGAAGGTGAACCGGTCGCCCGGGCCGAGCGCGTAGGCATCGTCGAAGTTGATGGGCTGGCCCGACACCGCCGCCGCGCCGGCGATGGACGACTCGTCGAGCGGCACGGTGAACTCGCTGAACGGCAGGTCGGGCAGCGTGTGGTTCTGCGACAACTTGAACCGCAGCACGGGTGCGGCGGTGTCGCGCCCTTCCACGAGGTAAAGCGAGCCGGCATCGGCGCTGGAGAGGCGGCGCGCCTGCTCGAGAATCAGCGCCAGCAGGGTGGGCAGGTCGCGTTCGGTGGACAGCGCCACGCCGACGCGAGCGAGTTCGGCGATTTCACCAGCGCGCGCGGCCGCCAGGGTTGCTTCGCGACGCGCCGCCACGAGGGCGGCGGCGTGGCGCAGCGCGCCCTGCAGCACCGTGCGGGCAAGGGCCGGCGGCGCATCCTCGGCAATGAAGCCGCAGAGCGCGTCCTCGGGCAGGCCGGCGCCGGGTTCCTGGGCGCCGGCGTCGCCGATGCCCACCAGCGCGGCGCGGCCGGCGAGCGCGTGCACGGCGGCCGTGTCGCGCGCCAGCGTGGCGTCGAGCAGCACGACCACCGGGCGATCGGCGGCCAGGGCGTCCACGGCGGGGAGGCGTTCGAGGCGTTGCACCTCAACGCCCGTCCCCGAGCGAAGGGTCGGCAGGGCCAGCATCGTACGGCCGGCAGGGACGATGAGCAGCGGCGTCGTGATCACGGCAGGGGAGAGACGGGAACGCCGGCGAGCGCGGAAAGCGGTCGCCGGCGTTCTAATGTGCGGAGGCGGGAGTGCTCCCGCTACCGGGCTACTGCGAAAGCTTCTTCAGCTCGGACTCGGCCTTGTCGAACTGCGGGAACTTGTCGAGCGACTTCTTGAAGAGGGACACCGCTTCGGCCTTGTTGCCGGCGTCCTTGGCCGCCAGCCCCTTGCTATAGAGGGCAATCGCCTCGTACGGCACCTTCTTTGCCGCTTCCTTGCGGGCCTCGCCCACGCGCGCCGGAATCTCGGGCAGCTTGGCGCCGGTGTTGATCTTGGTGGCCAGCTGGTTCACGAGTTCCATGAAGTTGTCGATCTTCCCCTCGACGACGCCCGATGGGCCGCCGGCGGTGGGAAACTCGATGGCGCCGGTCTCGACGTTGAAGACGCGCGCCGTGAACCGCATCTTGCCGCTGCGGTCAGTGATGAAGCCGCCGGTGACCATGTGGTGCGCGCCGATCAGCTTGCCGACCTTCACCGCCGTGGCGGCGTCCGTCTTGCCGTCGGTGCTGAGCTTCTGCTCCTCGAGCACCTTCTGGATCTGGTCGCGCTCGACCACGCGGATGTTCGGGTTCATGGCGAGCTCGCCAATGAGCATGTCGGCGATGCCCTTCGACAGCGGCTGGAGCTCCTCATTGGCCTTGCCGATGGCGCTGTTGTTGAAGTAGAGGACGGCCACGGTCGGTTTGCCGCCGCCCTGCGCGGTGGCAAGGGACGGGACGGCGAGTGCAAGAGAGGCAAGGGCAGCGAACGATGTACCGAACTTCATGAGTCCTCCTCGTCGGCGAGGTGTTAAACGGTCAGCGTCAGTCCTTCTGCGGCGGCCAGCACCTGCAATGCGGCACCGCGGGAACGCGCCAGCGCGCGGCATTCTTCGGTGCGCTGGTCCAGCTCCTCGTCGGTGCGCCGTGGCTCGTGGTGAAAGAGCACCAGGGTCTTTACCCCGGCCTCCAGCGCCAGCTCCACGGCATCGCGATAGGTCGAATGCCCCCAGCCGCGGTGATGATCATACTCTTCGGTCGTGTACGTGGCGTCGTGCACCAGCACGGTGGCCCCGCGCACGAACTCCAGGAATTCCCGCTTCCACTCGGCGCCGCCCTGGTACTTCTCCGGCGCGCCGACTTCGTTGTCCGACACATAGACGATCGAGCGGTCGCTGCCGGGCTCGCTGAACCGGTACCCGAGGGCACCGCCCGGATGCTGCACCTCGAAGGCCTGCACTTCGTACCCCGTCCCGCTCTTCCGTTCCCCGGCGGCGATCGTGGAAAAGTCGATGCGCGCATCGAGCTCCTCGAACGACACCGGAAAGACCACCGGTGACATCTGGTCCTGCACCACCCGGTCGACGCTGCGCTCCAGTGACTGCGATCCCCAAATGGTGAAGTGGTTCCCGCGCTGGAAGATCGGCGCGAAAAACGGAATCCCCTGAATGTGGTCCCAGTGCGCATGCGTCAGGAAGATGTCCCCGGCCACCGGCGCTCCGCTGGATCGATCAAGCAACGACAAGCCCAACTCGCGGATGCCCGTGCCGGCGTCAAGGATGATCAGCCATCCCGCGTCCGTTCGGATTTCCACGCACGGCGTGTTCCCGCCGTAGCGCACGGTCTTCTTTCCGGGGCTGGGTATGGACCCTCGCGTGCCCCAGAACTGCACGCGCAGGCTCATGGCGTCGCCTCGTTCATGCCGGAATATAGGCGGGGCGGGCGAAGAGGGGCGTAGTTCATCGTCACGTGGTTCTGGTGACTTCCGTCACACCCGCTGCTGGGCGCGCTCGGTCAGTGCCGGCTTGTTCGTGAGCCGCAGGCGCCGCCGCTCGCTCGTCACCCACCCCTTGTCCTGAAACTCGCGCAGCGCGCGCGAGACGGTCTCACGGCTTGCGCCGATGACCTGGGCAATGGTCTGGTGCGTCAGCGGTTTCTCAATCAGGTCGTTGCCGCACTCCAGCGCGGCCTCGAGCAGCATGCGGGCGATGCGACCCGGGACGTCGAGGAGCACGAGCGTGCCAATCTTGTCGTCGGCGCGGCGCAGGCGGCGCGACAGTTCCTGCAGAAGCGCCCACGCGACCACCGCGCTCGCCTCCACCCGCCGACGAAAGTCGTCGCGCCGCAGCACGAGGATTGTCGACTGCTCCATCGCGATCACGTGCGCCGAGCGCGGCTGGTCATCGATGAGGGACAACTCGCCAAAGTGCTCGCCGACGCCGAGCAACCCGAGAATCACTTCACGTCCGTCCTCCGCCAGCAGGACGACCTTGACGCGCCCGGAGCGCACCACGAAGAGCGCGTCGCCCGGATCGTCCTCAAAGAGAATGACACTGCCCTTGGGATAGACCTTCTCGCGCACGAACTCGGCAAAGCGCTGGCGCTCCAAGGCGTCCAGCGACTTGAAGAGGGGAACGGTGGCGAGAAAGGCAGCGATGGTGGGCACGGCGTTGGTGTGGGGGGCGAGATGAGGCGACGAAAAGAACCCGTACGCTGTAGGCCGTACGCCGTAAGTTCTACGAGGGCATTCGGTTGCGTATCTGGGCGAAGTTAGCCCCCCGGGCAGCGCGCGTCAAACGCGTTCATCGCCCGGGTGACCGGGTACGGCGCGGTTCGTCGTGGCGGGCCTGTCATCGCGTGTGAAGGATTTCCCCATCTTGACCCCAGGGATAATCCGACGTAGCGCCATTCAGGCAGGTTCCGCGCGCAGCCCAGGGATGCGGCGCCGTTCATCTTTACAACAGCGGAGGATTCGATGCCGGATCCGTTCACACTCCCTCCCCCACGCATGCGCCCTGGTGCCAGGTCCGGCGTGCTCGTGCTCGCCGTCGGACTGGGCAGCCTGGCCGCGTGCGCCGATCGCATTGTCGCGCCGAATGCGGAGTCGGCCGACCTGATTACCACGCCCGTGCAGAGCCTCGCGGTGAGCGACGTCGTTGAGCGCGTGGCCAGCGCACTCCCGGTTGGCTCGCAGACCACGCAGTTGAACGCGCGCATCGCCCGGCTCCGGGCGCAAATGGAAGAGGGGCGTTTGCGAGGTGCGGCGACGACCCTCGAGCTTGCGCGTGAGGCGTTGCAGGCGGCGCGAGCGCTGGATAGCGGCGCGATGGCTGCTGACCTCACGGTCATTGAACTGGCGCTGGATGACGCCGCCCAGGTGCTGGCGGCCACTGATGCGAAGCAGCGAGCGCTGAGGCAGTAGCAGCGACGAGCGCTTGAACCCTTCCTGAATCGACCTTTTTCTCGAGAGTTTCCACCATGATCGCACACCGCATGAGATTTCTCGCACCGACGACGGGCGGGCTCGGATTCGCGGCCGCCGCGCTCGCGTTGCTCGCGCTGATCCCGGGTACACTGGGTGCGCAGGCCAAGAATAGTTCTGACGACAAGAAGAACGATCGTGACGACCACAGTTCGTCGACGAGCGTGATCTATGCCTGCTACGTCCCAAACAGCGGCACGGTGTATCGGATCAAGACGAGCGACACCAAGAAGGAGTGTGCTTCGCATCAGCACGTGTTGTTCAGCTGGAACGAGGACGGGCCGCAGGGCGACCGGGGGCCGGCTGGACCGCCGGGGCCGTCCGGGCCTGCGGGGCCTGCGGGGCCACAAGGCTCAGCGGGAGCGGCCGGGGCAATTGGACCAGTCGGCCCCGCAGGGCCGACCGGGGCCGCCGGTGCTGCCGGCGCCCCCGGCGCACCGGGAACGAACGGACTGCCGGGAGCACCGGGAGCGGCCGGGCCCCCGGGCGCCGCGGGAACGAACGGACTGCCGGGAGCAGCGGGAGCACCGGGAGCAGCGGGAGCACCGGGAGCGGACGGACTTCCTGGCACACCAGGCGCGAACGGACTGCCGGGAGCACCGGGAGCGCCGGGCGCGGACGGACTTCCGGGCACACCGGGCGCGAATGGACTGCCGGGAGCGCCAGGCGCACCGGGAGCGGACGGACTTCCGGGCGCACCAGGTACCAACGGACTTCCAGGAGCGGCCGGCCTGCCGGGACCTCCGGGTCCGAAAGGTGACGCCGGACTCAGCCTCTACGAAGTGATCACGCAGGATTTCGGGCCCTTCTTCGCGCCTTTCGACGGCGGCGGGTCGGTATCCTGTACCGCGGGGAAGGAGGCGCTTGGAGGCGGAGCCACCGTTTACAGCCCGCCGCCCCTGCCGGGGCCGCCTCCCCCCCCACCGGCGTTGCTCGTCTCGTCGATCATCGATGGCTCGCAGGCCGGCTGGTCTGGAAAGGCCTGGCACAACAACAACCCCACCTTCTTCGTGACGGTTTCGGTGACGTGCGCGGCGGTGGCGCCGTAGCACCACGCGAACCGCTGAATGACACGACGGCTGCCTTGATCGGCAGCCGTCGTCGTTTCAGGAGGCCAGCGGACGCAAGTCACCGCTGCCCGCTTGAATAGCGGGGGGGTACTGGGGTATACTTCCAAGCTATCCCAGAACATCCCGCTCCGAGGTTTCCCGTGAAGGCCGATATCCATCCCGTGTACGCGACCACGACCGTGCTCTGTGCGTGTGGCAACACGTTTCAGACGCGCTCCGTTCGCGATTCGATCCATCTCGACGTCTGCTCCAACTGCCACCCGTTCTTCACGGGCAAGCAGAAGCTCCTCGACACTGCCGGCCGCGTGGAGCGCTTCAACCAGAAGTTCAAGCGGAAGGCCGCCGTCTGAGCCTGCGCGAGCGCCTCGCCGACGCGCTTCGACGCGCGGCTGACGTCGAACGCGAACTGCTTGACCCGAGCATCCTCAAGGACGCCCGGCGACTGGCTGAGGTGGGCCGTGAACATCAGCGGTTGGCGCTCGTCGTAGCGAGCGCCAACCGGCTGGAGAAGCTGGACGACGAGCTCGCGCAGGTGCGCGAGCTCGTGGCGTTGGATGACCCGGAAATGCGCGAAGAGGCCGCAGCGGAGATCGCGCGGCTCGAGCACGACATTCCCGCACTCGAGGAGGAGATCAAGCCCCTCCTCGTGCCCCCCGATCCGCTGGACAGCCGCAACGCGATTGTCGAAATCCGTGCCGGAACCGGGGGCGACGAAGCCGCGCTCTTCGCCGCCGAGCTGTACCGCATGTACACGCGGTACATCGAGCGGCGCGGTGGCTGGAAGGCCGAAACGCTATCGCTCTCAGACGGCACGATGGGCGGCTACAAGGAGGCCGTCTTCAAGGTCTCGGGCCCCGGGGCCTTTGGCCTGCTGCGCCGCGAGGCCGGCGTGCATCGCGTGCAGCGCGTGCCGGCCACCGAGGCGGCCGGTCGCATCCACACGTCGGCAGCCACCGTGGCCGTCCTTCCCGAAGCCGAGGAAGTGGACGTGGCCATCGAGGACAAGGACCTCCGCATCGACGTGTATCGCGCCTCGGGCCCAGGTGGCCAGGGCGTGAACACCACCGACTCGGCCGTGCGCATCACGCACCTGTCCACGGGCCTCGTCGTGACGCAGCAGGACCAGCGCTCGCAGATCCAGAACAAGGCCAAGGCCATGGAAGTGCTTCGCTCGCGCCTGCTCGACCTGCGCATCGCCGAGCAGGAAGCCGAACGGTCGCGCCTGCGGCGCACCGCGGTGAGCACTGGGGACCGGTCGGCGAAGATAAGGACGTATAATTTTCCGCAGAGTCGCATCACCGATCATCGCATCAACTTCACGACGCACGACTTGCAGGGCGTGCTCGACGGCAAGATGCATGATCTCGTGGAGGCGCTGAAGATTGCGGATCTGGAAGAGAAACTGGCGAACGCGTAATCAGGTGCTAGGGGCTAGGTGCTAGGTGCTAGAGGGAGACGGATGACTGATACGGCCGACCGCGGCCACGGCTCGAGGGACTCGGGTCCCTTTGTGAAATCACTGCGCGATGTCCAGCTGCCGGCGGATATCGCGTCGTCCGCTGCGTCGGGCACGACCGTCGGCGAGATGCTCGACGCGCTGGCCGGCGAGTTGGGTGGCACCAGCGGACTTCCTGCGGTACAGCAGGCACGCGACCTCATTGCGGCGGTGGTCAACCAGCCGCGCTTCTGGCCGAGCGCGCACCGCGACGACGTGCTCGAGGCGCCCGCATTGGTGGCGCTCACCGAGGCCGCCGAGCGCCTGCGCCGCGGCATGCCGTTTCAGTATGCCGTGCGCCGGGCTGATTTTCGGTCGCTCACGCTGTACGTGGACGAGCGCGTGCTGATTCCGCGCCCCGAGACCGAACTGCTGGTCGAGCTGGTGCTTGCACAGACGGCGGGGCGGGGCATCGTGGCGGACGTCGGCACCGGTTCGGGCGCCATCGCGCTCGCCCTCGCCGCCGAGGGTCAGTACGACCGCGTCATCGGCACCGACGTGTCATCCGACGCCCTCGCGGTGGCGCGCTACAACGTGCGTGTGCTCCCCGAGGAGCGTCGTGCGCTGGTGCAGTTCCGTGCGGGCAGTTTCTGTGCTCCGCTGGCTGGCGGGCGCCTCGGAGCGCTGGTGTCGAACCCGCCTTATATTGACCCGGCGGAGGCGAGGGAGCTGCCTGATCTCGTGCGCAACTGGGAGCCCGCGTGGGCCCTCTTTGCCGCCGAGAATGGCATGGCGGCCATTGCGGCCATTGCCACGGGCGCCGTGGACGTGCTGGAACCGAACGGACTGCTTGCGCTCGAGGTGGACTCAAGGCGCGCGGGCGAGGCGGCGGCGCTGCTGGAGGGCACGGGCGCCTACCAGCGGGTGGCCATTCACAACGACCTGACCGGCCGCGAGCGTTTTGTCGTGGCCCGACGCAAGGAGAGCTGATGCTGGATGATCGCGCCAAGGAGCTGGGCCGCCTGATCGGCCAGAGCGACCAATACAAGGCGGTCCGTCGCGCCAACGACGCGTTGGGTGCCGACAAGGACGCGGTGGCGCTGCTGCAGCGCATGGAGCAGTTGCGCGTGCAGGCGTCCGACATGATGGAGCGCGGTGAGCAGCCGACGGCCGAGATGGAAACGGAACTCGACGGCTTGCTGCAGCAGGTGCAGGTGAACCCGCTCTACCAGCGCATGATGGTCGCGCAGGAGAACTTCGACAAGATCATGGTGCAGGTGAACCAGTCGATACTCGAGGGCATCAAGAAGGGCGCGACCAGCGGAATCATCACCCTCGGGTGACGGTGAATCCCGGCCGCCTGGTGGTCTTCGAGGGTGTCGAGGGAGCGGGGAAGACCACCCAGCTCGAGCGACTGGCCCTGCGCCTCGGCCGGCACGGCGTGACGGTGCAGATGCTGCGCGAGCCCGGCGGCACCGCCGTCGGTGACGAGATTCGCGCTCTGCTGCTGCGCCCGGGTGCGTTCATCCCGCCGCGCGCCCAGGCGCTGCTGTTCATGGCGTCG
>CAYHCW010000056.1:0-5869 GCA_964355025.1 uncultured Gemmatimonas sp.
TCGCTCACCTCCGACACGAAGTCGTACTCGCCGGGGGCGAGGTCGGGCGCCACCGAGCAGCGGCTGTCGGCGGTGAGGACCCCGCGGGCCTTCTTGAAGTACTCGATGCCGATCTTCGTCACGATGCCGCGCATTCCCGCGGGCAGCGCACCCAGCATCGCGAGTCCGCTGCCCAGTTCGGCGACGTTCATCAGGGCGATGGCGTGCACCGATCCCAGGTGCTGGCGTAGCGCGCGCCGCTCGACAATGCGCACGCGCGCGTGGCCCGGTTCGAGCACGAGCACGCGCGGTGACACGGAGCCCGAGTACGGAACCCTCCAGCCAAGCAGCTTGCTGAACAACCAGCCGCCACCGGGGAGTCCGGACAGCCGTCGCCACTGGGTGAGGATGGCGGCGCCGGGGGAGTCGTTGCGGGGCATCACAGAAGCTAGTCGCGGATAGCGGATAGCGGCTAGGCGGTTGGTGCTAGGAGCTGGGAAATAGGTGCTAGGTGGCAGGTGGTGGGTCAACGGACGGCGTAGAGCGTACAGCGTACAGCCCACAGCTTCTTTTGTCCTTCGATGTGCCCGCCGCCCGCCCCGCGTACATTCCGGTTCCTCCAATCGCATTCCGCGTTCCCATTCCGTCATCCGCGTTCCTATTCCGCCAGATGCCTGATCTCCTCCTGAGCGAACAGCCGCTGCCCCCCGTCGCCAACACGGTGGCGCAGCAGACGGAGCTGCACGGCGAAACGCGCGTCGATCCGTACGCCTGGCTGCGGGACCGCGACAATCCGGAGGTCATCGCGTACCTCGAGGCGGAAAACGCGTACACCGCGGCGATGATGCAGCACACCGAGCCGCTGCAGGAGGCGCTGTACCAGGAGATGCTCGGGCGCATCAAGGAGGACGACGCGAGCGCTCCGGTGCGCCACGGCTCCTACTGGTATTACACCCGCACCGAGCAGGGCAAGGCGTATCCCTTCTACTGTCGGCGGCAGGGTGCGGAGGCGGATGAGCAGGTGTACTTCGACCAGAACGCCGAAGCGGAAGGGCACACGTTCTACCAGCTCGGGGGCCTTGAGATCAGTCCGGATCACCGGAGCCTCGCCATCCTCGAGGACGTCGACGGCTACGAGGACTTCACGCTGCGGGTGAAGGACCTCGATTCGGGTGCCTGGCTTCCCGATCGCGTGGAAAAGCTCGGGTTCGGCCTCGCCTGGGCGTCGGACAGCGCGACGATCTTCTACCTGACGACCGACGCGGCCAAGCGCAGCGACCAGGTGTGGCGGCACGCGCTCGGCGCTGCCCGTGCGTCCGACGTCTCGGTGTTCCGCGAGCCCGGCCTGTTGTGCAACGTCGGCGTCCAGCGGTGCCGCAGCGGCGAGTTCATCGTCATCTCGTCGACGTCGTTCACCGACGCCGAGGTGTGGCTCGTGCCGGCGGCGCAGCCCGAACTGCCGGCGGTCGTCGTGCGCGCGCGCCGCGACCAGGTGGAGTACGACGTGGAGCCGGGCGAGGGGTGGCTCTACCTCTGCACCAACGAGGCGGCGCCGAACTTCAAGGTCATGCGCGCGCGCGCCGCCTCGCCCGGCAACTGGGAGGAGTGGCTGCCGCACCGGCCCGAGGTGTTCGTCGAGGGGGTGCACGCGTTCCGGCGCTTCGTGGTGGTGCAGGAGCGCCAGCGTGGATTGCGCACCCTGCGGGTCGTCGATCTCGCGTCGGGCGACGCGCACTACGTGGAGTTTCCCGAAGCGGCATACGGGGTGCAGGTGGGCGCGAACCCCGAGTTCGATGCCGACGCGCTGCGCTTCACGTACTCGTCGCTCGTCGTGCCCAGTACGGTCATCGACTACGACGTGCTCGACCGCACGCGCACCGTGCGGAAGAAGGACGAGGTGCTGGGCGGCTACGACGAGACGCGGTATGCCATCGAGCGCATCGAGGCGACGGCGCCGGACGGCACGGGAGTGCCGGTGTCGCTGGTGTATCGCACGCCGTTCGCGCGCGACGGCCAGCGGCCGCTGCTGCTGTATGCGTACGGATCGTACGGCTACACGATGGAGCCCACGTTCAGCGCCACGCGCTTGTCGCTCATCGACCGCGGCTTCGTGTACGCCATCGCCCACGTGCGTGGCGGGCAGGAGCTGGGGCGTGCGTGGTACGACGACGGCAAGATGATGAAGAAGATGAACACCTTCACCGATTTCATCGCCGTGGCCGAACACCTCGAGGCCGAGCGCTACACCGCGCGCGACCGGATGGCGGCGAACGGGGGGAGCGCGGGCGGGCTGTTGATGGGCGTCGTGGCGAACCTGCGTCCCGAGCTGTTCCGCACCATCGTCGCCGACGTGCCGTTCGTGGATGTCATCAACACCATGCTCGACGCGACGATTCCGCTGACCGCGCAGGAATGGCTGCAGTGGGGCAATCCGCAGGAGGCCCCTGCCTACGCCTGCCTGCGCACCTATTCGCCGTACGACAACGTCACCTGCCAGGCGTACCCGCGCATGCTGGTGACCAGCGGCGTCAACGACTCGCGCGTGGCGTTCTGGGAGAGCGCCAAGTGGGTGGCGCGGTTGCGCGCCGCCAAGACCGACACGCGGCCCCTGCTGCTGAAGATGAACATGGGCGCCGGGCACGGCGGGGCGAGCGGCCGATACGAGCGGCTGCGCGAGACGGCGTTCCGGTGGGCGTTCATTCTCGAACAGTAGAGAACTGCAGTTCTCTCGCTTTAGCCTGCACGTCCTCGTGCCGATGCTCCGATCGATGCCTCCTCTCTCCCCAGTTCGCACGCTCGCGATCGGCTGTTCGCTCGTGCTCTGCGTCGGCTCGGCCGCCGGCCAGGATCGCTTCACGCTCGGCTCGACGTCGGTGACCGTCGCCGAAGTGCAGGGGCGCCCGGCCCTGGTGGAGCGTCTGCGCTCGCTGGGCTATGAAGTCTGGCACTTTGGCGACAGCTGGGTGCGCGTGAGCTACGACACCGACCGCGTAATGGGCTGGTGGAACGGCGATGGCGGACTCAAGGTCGAGATGCGCTCCGGCGCCGACGTGACGCGGGGCACCACATTTGGCGCCGGGTCGAGCAGCGACGATCTCGTGCGTCTCCAGGGAACGCCCAAGGGAATCATCCCCTACCCGGAGACGGGCATCGCGCTGTGGCGCTACGGCCCGTCAACCGTGCGCGTGGCGCTCACGGACGGCCGCATCGTGTCGTGGGACGACCCCGCGCGCATCCTGCGCGCCCGCTGCCCATCGCCCGACGATTTCGCGTGCGCCACCGCCGGCGACGCGGACGCGGCAGGCAACCCCGCTCCCACCGTGCCTGGCCGCGCCTATCCGTCGCCGCCGCGTCCCGGCGCGCCGCCCGTGCTCGAGGCCGACGTGCGCTTCGAGGACGACGGCGGCGATGGCGTGCTCGACGGCGACGAACGTGCCGCGGTGCGCGTGACGCTGCGCAACCGGGGGCGAGGCACCGCGCACGGCCTCTCACTCCTGCTCTCCACGCCCGACGCCCGCGGCGTCGAGATTGGCGGCGGCGCGCGCGCCGACTCGCTGGCGCCCGGCGAAACGAGCACGCTGCGCGTGCGGCTGGCCGCGCCCAGGGCGTTGCGCGACGGCAAGCTGCTGCTCGACGTGCGACTGCGCGAGGGCAACGGCTTCGACCTCGACCCCTCGCCGCGGCTCGAGGTCACGACCCGTGCGTTCCGCGCGCCACGCTTCGTGCTCGAGGGCATCGTGGTCAACGACCAGTCGGGCGACGGACGCATCGCGCCCCGCGAGATCGTCGAGATCCGCGTGCGCGTCGCCAATCGCGGGGCGGGGGAGGCTCGCGACGTGCGCGCCACCGTGCGGCTGGGACCGGAGCTGTTTCTCACGCCCGACTCGCCGAAGAGCGCGGCCCTCGGCACGATGCGCGCCAACGATGTGCGCGACGTCGTGTTCAGCGTCTTCTCCAACAGCCGCGCCCGGGACTTCGCAGTGGCCGTGGAGGTGCGCGACGCCAGCGCCCGGTTCGATACCGTCTTCACGCTGCCGCTCGCGCTCGACCGCCCCATCGCCTCGAGCCAGGTGATCGTGGAGCGCACGCGCGTCGGTGAAACGCCCGCCCCGCCGCCGCTCGTCGTGGACGTCGACTCGGGCGTGCCGCGCGCCAGGGTGCGCAACGCCAACACCGTCGCCGTGGTGCTGGGCGTCGAACGCTACGATCGCCTGCCCAGCGTCAGCTTCGCCGCGCGTGACGCGTCGGTCTTTCGCGAATACGCGGTGAAGATGTTCGGTGTGCGCGACGACCCGGAGCACCTGTACTACGGCCTGGACGCCGAGGTCACCGGCACGTCGCTGCGCAAGCTGTTCGGCGCCGACGGCTGGTTGTCGCGGCGCGTCACGAGCGAAACCGATGTGGTCGTCTACTGGGCCGGGCACGGTGGGCCTGACTTGAAGTCGCGGGCGCCATTCCTGCTGCCGTCCGACGGCGACGCCAACTACCCCGCACAGTCGGGGTATGCCGTGCGCGAGTTGTACGAGCGGCTCGCGGCGTTGAACGCGAAGAGCGTCACCGTATTTCTCGACGCCTGCTTCAGCGGGTGGACACGCGACGCGGGGCAACTGCTGGCGGGTGCGCGCGACGTTTCCGTAAGCGTGGAGAATCCGGTGCTCACCAACGACCGCATGGCGGTCTTCGCCGCCTCGGCGGGCAACCAGATCTCGAGTGCGTGGCCCGCGATGCGGCACGGACTGTTCACGTACTTCGTGCTCAAGGGCCTGCGCGGAGCCGCCGACATCGACGGCGCCACCGGGGTGACCGTGGGCGAGCTCGACGCCTACCTCAGGCGGGAGGTACCGCCGCAGGCAGGGCGGCTCGACCGCGAGCAGCGCCCGCAGCTGACGGCCGTGAAGACCGACCGGGTGCTGGTGACGCCGTAGGTCCGGCACGCGGCGCCGTCGCCACGTTCGGCGCTGCACCGTCTGATTCGGCCTGCATTCTCAGGGCTTCGAGCGCGCTCCACCACTCGGGGTGAAGCACGCCCTCGTAGGTCTCGACGGTGTCCACGAGCGTCAGCGTGCGGTGCGAGTATCCGTGAATCCTGACCTCCACCATGCGGCCGACCGGCTGGCGATCCTGGGTGAGTTGCATGGGCGTACCGTCTACGGCCATCCCGCAGCGGCCGTCGGGGAGGAGCTGCACCTCGAGCCAGACCCAGCGGCCCTCGAGAAGTCGCGTCGGGGCAGCGAGTGAGTTCGACGAGAAGAATGCGGCCGAAACCGACAGGCGAGTGCGCGCGTCTGAGCCCTCGCCCCCAGGGAAGCCGATCGCGCAGCTGAGCGAGGTGTTCCCCGACTGTGGTTCGGCACCGGTGGATTTGTCCCACGCCTCCCACACCGAATCGGGCACGGCCGCCTGGAGATCGACATTGACGTTCTGCCACTGGTTTGCCGTCACCGCAATGCGTGCGCGCACCCGAAGCGCGAGACCGTTGTGCACGCGGTAGCTGCGACGCAGGCGAATCCCCGAGGTGTATGAGGAGTCGCCATTCAGCGACAGCACCTGTCGGCCCTGCCATACCCTGCGTGCTGGCTGCGGCGTTCCGAACACGAACCACGGCGCCAGCGAGGAATCCGCGGTCCACGTCGTGCGACTGCTCAGGGTCGCGGCGCGCCGCGCGACGACAACCCGCGTGGTGTCGGCGCGCCAGCCACCCGCGGAGGCGACGACACGGGCAATGCCATTGGCGCGCGGAATCAGAAGACCGTCAACCGTGGTGACCGCGACGCTGCTGTCGAGTGACGTCCATCGCACCAGTGCCGGCACCCGGGAGTTCCCGTCTCGTGAGCGCCCGGTGACCGAGAGCCGCACCGGCGCGATGCTCGTCAGCGTGTCGGGGGCGTGG
>CAYHCW010000056.1:5969-10544 GCA_964355025.1 uncultured Gemmatimonas sp.
GTCGGCTGGCCGAGTCGCCGATCGCCAACAGCTCTGCGCCCACTCCCCAGCCGACCGCCAGCCAACCCTTGAAGCACCGGTGCAGCGTGCCGTCGACACCCACAACACAGCCTGTGCGCATCGCTCTCGAACGCTCGTCGCCCCGGTTCACCAGCAGGTAGCTGCCGTCCGGATGCCAACTGGCGATGTCTTCGCGCGCGATCGACCCGCTGAGCTGACGCATCGTCCTGGCTCGCAGGTCGAACAGGCCGGTGGTGGCGTGCATCACCCTGCTGAACCGGGAGGAGGTGATCGCTATCTGGAGGCCATCAGGACTGGCGGCATTCGGGGAGTCGTCGCCGGGTGAGTGCTCGAGTCGGCGCATGTTGCCGCCCCGCGCGATGAACACCACGTCTGCACCACCGTCATCACTGAACGTCTTCGTGGCATACCAGCCGCTGCCGTCAGGTGCAGGCAGCAGGTTTCGCGCGCCATCGAGGGCCGGCAACCGCGAACGGCCGGCGGCCGTCGACAGTTCAATGGTGCCCGGGGTGAGGTCTATCGACGCGCGAAGGTCGAGCGTCATGGGTTCGACCGTCGAGGAATCGGTCTCGATGCCGAAGAGATGCATCGCCACCGCCGGCGCCTGCTCACGGCGCCACCAGGTGAATGCGGCGAGCGCACCCGCCAGGATGCCCGTGGCGACGGCCCATCGCAGCACGACCCGGCTCCGCCATCGCGCGGCGCGCAATACCCGCCGCCTGCTCTGGGCCGGCAGCGCGTCGGCCAGGCGCGCGTCGCCCAGCAGGGCGCGCAGGTGCTCCTCGCCCGACGCGCGCACGCCGGCCGACTCGCGAGCGCGCGTGAATCGCGCAAAGAGCTCGGCCAGTTCGCCGCTGTCGCCGCTCGCCACGAGCAACTCGGCCGCAAGACGCAGTGCGCCGAGGTCGGCCGATGGGTCCGAGACGACCGCGCGCGCCACCGCGAGGCGCGCGCGCGACACCGCCGGCGTGTCGAGCGTGGCGAGCATCGACGCGGCGATCTCGTCGTGCGCCGGCAGCCAGTGCTCGCCCGCGCGCTTGGCCAGGCCGCGCACCTCGAGCGCCTGCAACAGGCCCTCGGCGCCATCGGGCGCAAGCGCGGCGCCCGATGCCAGCGTGTGCGTGCTGCAGGGCACGCCGGCGGCCGAGAGCATTGCCAGCAGCTGGCGGCTGGCATCGTCCAGTTGCTCAATCCGCTTGGCCAGCGGGTTCGTGTCGGTGAGCAACGCCAGCAACGCGGCTGGTTCGCCGCACGCCCACTCGCCTCCACGCACGTGCAGCAGGTCCCGCTCCATCGCCAACTGCAGCGTCTCGAGCGCCAGCAAGGGCGACCCGCCGGTGGCGCCGAGGAGCAGCGCGGGCAGCTGATCGGCCCAGGCGGCCTGCGGGAGCTGGCCCAGGCTGGCCACGAGCTCGGAAATCGTGCGCGCATCGAGCGGCTGAAGCGCCAGCTCCTGCGGCTCGTGCGCGAACCACTGGCGTGCGCTGCCGCGTGCGCTGGTCACCAGCAGCACCCGGGCACCGCCAAAATTGCCGGCGCAGGCAGCGAGCACGGCCAGCGACTCGCGGTCTGCCCAGTGCAGGTCGTCCACGAGCAGCGCCACCGCGCGTTCGTCCGCGACCGCCACCGCCAGCTCGCGCACGGCCACTGTCCGGCGGCGCAGGGGTTCGGTTTCCTCGCCAAGGGCCGCCGTCTCGGGGAAATGTGACGACAGCGCGGGGTTCAGTCGCACCAGCACGCCGGCCGCCGCCGGCGCGATGGCCGCGGCGCCCGGGAGTTCTGCCAGCGCCTGCGCCAGCGTCGCCACCAGCGCATAGGGCAGGGACCGTTCACCCGGATTCGCGCGCACGAACACCGTGCGTGACCGCGACGCCCGCAGGCGCAGGCGGAAATCGGCGAGCAGGCGGGTCTTGCCGAAACCCGCCGGCGCCGTGACGTGCAGGTGGCGGGCGTTGCCGTCCTTCTGCACGCCGTCCCACGCGGCGGTCAGCGTGGCGAACTCGGCCGCGCGCCCCACGAGAGCGGCGGCGAGCGTCGTTGACTCCGGCATTCCCAGCGGGTCGGCGCGGCTCGACTGGTTTCGCGCGCGACGCAGCAGCGCGCGCGAGGCGGCGTCCATTTCCAGCTCCTCCGCCTGCCACAGCCGCTCGAACGCATCGGCTTCGGACGCCGCGCCGATGACGTCGTTCGAGGCGATGTGCACCTCGAGCAGGCGACGCCAGAGCCGCTCGTCGCCCGGGTCGGTATCGCGCGCGCGACGGGCCACGGGCAGGGCCAACCGTGCCTCGCCGCGTCCGAGGAAGTGCAGCACGCGCGACTCCGCCGTCCGCGTGAAGATCGCGCGAAGCCTTATCCGCTCGAGGTCGGCCCATCGCTCGAATTCGCCGCCGCCGGGAATCGCTATGCCCGGCAGGAAATCGCCGGCATAGAACGCGAGCGCCTTGTCCTCGTCGTGCGCATCGACCGAGCGCAGGAAGTCGTGGGCGTCGGAGTCGCACCAGGCAGCCAGCTTCACCACGTCGCCATCCGTGGCGAGGACGCCGTCCCCCAGCGTGCGCCGCACATACCAGATGGTCTGGCGCAGGGCGTGCCGTGCGGCGTCGGGTTCGACGTCGCTCCACAGGAGCTCCACCAGGTGGTCGCGCGGAGCGGCACGATTGGGTGAGTGCGCCAGATACACGAGCAACGCAAACGGTTTGCCCGGTCCGAACCGGCCAAGGCGCTCGCCCGACGACGTCTCCGACGCGCACTCCACGACGCCCAGACTGCGGAGGACGAGGCGGATGGCCGACTTTCTCTCTTCGGTGTTGCTCCGGCGGGGCATGGACCTGACGTTCGGGACAACCACTCAGGATCTGCTGACGGAACCGGCGTCGGTTCCTCGGTGCGTCAGAGCGCATTCGCATGGCGCGCCGTCGCACAGCTTGCTGCCGGAGGTAGAGTTAGCCTACAGCGTCAGCGAGCCGTCAGACAGGGGCAGGACGACCAGTTTGGTGCGGTTGAAGGCCGAATTGGGCGAATTTCCCACCAGGGGCGTCGCCCCGGCTCAACTTCGGCCCCCCACCTGCCGATACCCATCAGCGGAGTCTTGCGTTCTCGTCATCTCCATCCGCTGCCATTGCCCACGTCACGCCTTGCCCTGAGCCTCGGCCTGTCCGTCCTCCTGACGGCCGGGGTACGCGCGCAGTCGCCGGGCACCGAGACCGTGGCGGTTGCCCAGCGCGTGCGCCTCGAGGGAACGATGACGAAGGCCGACGCCGAGCGCGCGGCGCTCGAGGCGGCGATGGCCGAGGCGGTCCGCCGCGTGGCCGGCGTGCGTGTGGCGGGCACCGAGAGCATGGTCACCAGCGATTCGGCGGGCGCCGTGTCCTCGCGCTATCTCGCCAGTGTGCGACTCGACGCGGAGGGCCACGTGGTTGCCTGGACGATAGCGCGCGCCCGATGGATCACCGCCAAGCGCTCGCGCGGCGCCGGCGACCTGGTGTACGAGGCGTCGTATCGCGTGACGGTGGCTCGCGATGCGGGGCGAACCGACGCGAGCTTCCGGTTGACGCTTCACACCAATGGCGAGCGCTATGCCGTGCGCGGCGCCGCGGCGTCGGACAATGATGAGGTCATCGTGGCACTCGCGGCGACGCGCGATGCGCACCTGACGGTTGCCGCAATCAGCGGCGACTCGGTGCGGCGTCTCGTGCCGAACCAGGTGATCGCTTCGGCCCGGATCGCGGCGGGTGAACAGACGGAATGGCCAAGCGCCGAGTGGCGCGAGCGTGGGCTGCACTTTCGCGTGGGCTTGCCCGATGGCGTCAGCCGGCGCACCGACGTGCTGGCGGCCGTGGCGACGTCGGAGCCGGCGCCGTGGCCTCGCGCGGATGGTGGCGCGGTGTCGCTCACCGAGTTCAATCGCTGGCTCGTGGGAATTCCGGCCGACCGGCGGGCGGTGGCGCAGCAGATGGTGATGGTGGTCAGAGAAAACGACAGAGTACTACAGAGCACTACAGAGAACTACAGACCCTGACGGAGAGGAGAACTGATCCATGAAGACCCTGATCAACCGATGGGCGCTCGTGCTGCTGGCCGCCAGCGCCGCCGCCTGCCACCACGCGGCAACGCCTGACGGCGGCGCCTCCCGGGCGACGCTGCGCGCCATGCCGGGGTGGTTCAAGAAGCCGCCTACAAACGACAAGTTCCTCTACGCGCCGGCCACCGCGACGTCCAGGGACCTGCAAATCGCGCTCAACAAGGCTGAGGCCGAGGGGCGGTTGCAGCTCGGCCAGCAGCTCGAGGTCAAGTACAGCGCCCTCACGCGGCGCTTCGCCGAAGAGACCGGCGAAGGGGCCGGCGCGCAGCTGCTCCAGCAGTACGAGCAGACGTACAAGGCGGTCGTCAGCCAGGTGCTGGTGGGCACCAGACCCAAGGACACCAAGTTCCAGATCGACGACGGCGTCTATCGGGCGTGGGTGCTGATGGAACTGCCGGTCGGCGTGGCGTCGGAACGCCTGCTCAAGCAGATCCAGCAGCAGGAGCAGATGTACGCGCGCTTCCGGGCGAGCC
>CAYHCW010000057.1:0-10541 GCA_964355025.1 uncultured Gemmatimonas sp.
CTCGGCGGCATGGGCAACATGCCGGGCATGGAGATGACCACGCCGCCCAAGCCGCTCGACGCCGCGCCGGCCGCAGCCAAGCCAGCCGCCGCCGCCCCGGCAAAGAAGAAGGACCCGATGGCCGACATGCCGGGCATGGAAGGCATGGATCATTCGGCGCATGTCGCGCCCAAGAAGAAGCCCTGAGGGCGACGACCATGCTCAAGCGCATCATCGAATGGTCGGTGGCCAACAGGCTGCTCGTCGTGCTCCTCACGATCGCCGCGACCATCGGCGGCATCATTGCCATCCAGCGCACCCCGCTGGAGGCGCTGCCCGACCTGTCGGATGTGCAGGTGATCGTGCAGGCCGACTACAACGAACAGGCCCCGCGCATCGTCGAGGATCAGGTCACGTATCCCATTGCCGCCGAGATGCTGAAGGTGCCCGGCGCGCGTACGGTGCGCGGCTACTCGTTCTTCGGCGTGTCGTTTGTCTATGTCATCTTCGACGACGGCACCGACCTGTACTGGGCCCGCTCGCGCGTGCTCGAGTACCTGAACGGCATCAAGGGAAAGCTGCCTGCGACAGTGACCCCGACCCTCGGCCCCGACGCCACCGGTCTCGGCTGGGTCTATCAGTACGCGCTCGAAGACACCACCGGCCGGCTCAACCTCGCCGAACTGCGCAGCGTGCAGGATTGGTACCTGCGGTACGCGCTGACGGCGGTGGCCGGCGTGTCGGAAGTCGCGAGCATCGGCGGCTATGAGAAGCAGTACCAGGTGGACATCGACCCTGCCAAGCTGCTCGCCTTCGGCATTCCGGTCACGCGCGTGATGGCCGCACTGCAGAACGCCAACAATGATGTGGGCGCGATGACCATGGAACTCTCCGATCGCGAGTACATGGTGCGTGGCCTCGGGTACCTCAAGTCGATGACCGACATCGAGAACGTGGTGGTCGGGGCGACCCGCGAAGGCACGCCCATTCGCGTGCACGAACTGGGACGCGTGAGCGTCGGGCCGGCCATCCGGCGCGGCGTGGCCGACCTCGATGGCCGCGGTGACGCCGTGGGCGGCATCGTGGTGATGCGCTCAGGCCAGAACGCGCTCACGACAATCGACAACGTGAAGGCGAAACTCGCCAGCGTGCAGAAAGGACTGCCCCCAGGCGTGGTCGTGCGCGGCGTCTACGATCGCAGCACCCTCATCGAGCAGGCCATCGCAACGCTCAAGGGCAAGCTGCTGGAGGAATCGCTCATCGTCGCGCTGGTGTGCGTGCTCTTCCTGTTTCACGTGCAGTCGGCGCTGGTGGCCATCCTGACGCTGCCCATCGGCATCCTGATGGCATTCATCGCCATGCGCTGGGTGGGCGTCAACGCCGACATCATGTCGCTGGGCGGCATCGCCATTGCCATCGGTGCGATGATCGACGGCGCGATCGTGATGATCGAGAACATGCACAAGCATCTCGAGCGCGCCGTGGAGGCCAAGGAGGGTCCTCCCGTGGACGGCAAGCGTTCGAGGTCTTTCAATTCGTCGGTGCTCACCACGGCCGAACGGTGGCAGGTGGTCGTCGAGAGCTCAAAGGAAGTCGGCCCTGCGCTCTTCTTCTCCCTGCTCATCATCACCGTGGCGTTCCTGCCGGTCTTCAGCCTCGAGGGACAGGAAGGGCGCATGTTCCGGCCCCTCGCGTTCACCAAGACGTTCTCGATGGCCGCCGCCAGCCTGCTGTCGGTAACGCTGGTGCCGGTCGCGATGGGACTGTTCATCCGCGGCCGGATCTTCCGCGAGCAGGCGAACCCGATCAATCGCCTGATGATCCGCATGTATCGCCCCGTCATCGACTTCGTGCTCGGTCACCGGGGGCCGGTGATCCTCGCCGGAGTCGTGGCGCTGATCGTGACGTGGGTGCCGTGGACGCGCATCGGCAGCGAGTTCATGCCGGTGCTCGAGGAAGGCACCATCCTCTTCATGCCGACAACGCTGCCCGGCATTCCCGTGGCGCGCGCGCGGGAGTTGCTGAAGCAGCAGGACTCCATCCTCAAGAGCTTCCCCGAAGTGGAGCACGTGTGGGGCAAGTCGGGGCGCGCCAACACGGCCACGGATCCCGCGGGCTTCGACATGATCGAGACGACTATTTCGCTCAAGCCGAAGGACGAGTGGCGCCCCGGCCTGACCTACGACGGTCTCGTGGCGGCGATGGACAGCGCCGTGCGCACACCGGGCGTCACCAACGCGTGGACCATGCCCATCAAGGGACGTATCGACATGTTGGCCACGGGCATCCGGACACCCGTGGGCATCAAGGTGTTTGGCCCGGATCTCGGAGAACTCGAGCGCATCGGCAAGCAGGTCGAGCAGGCCGTGCAGATGATTCCCGGAACGCGCAGCGTCTTCGCCGAGCGCGCCGTGTCCGGGTACTACCTGGACATCGACATTGATCGTGCGGCGGCCGCGCGCCACGGCGTGAACATCGCGGACGTGCAGGCGGTCATCGCCACCGCCATCGGGGGCATGACCATCACGCAGACGGTCGAGGGACGCGAGCGGTACGGTGTGCGCGTGCGCTATCCGCAGGAACTGCGCGAGACGCCGGAGCAGCTGATGTCGGTGCTGGTACCCATGAATCACGATGCCGGCGCACAGGCGGCGGCGACAGGCAGCATGGGTGGTTCGGCCATGGGCACCTCGGCGATGTCCGCCGGCAATGCGCAAATCCCGCTCGGCCAGCTCGCCACCATCAAGCAGGTCGCGGGACCGATGGTGGTGCGCACCGAGGGCGCGATGCCGACAGCCTGGGTGTACGTGGACGTCGCCGGCCGCGATATCGGCAGCTACGTGGCCGAAGCGCAGAAGATGGTCGACGACATGGTCACACTGGCACCAGGCTACTCCATCGTGTGGAGTGGCCAGTACGAGTACATGCAGCGGGCCAGGGAAACGATGAAGCTCGTCATTCCCGCGACGCTCGCCATCATCTTCCTCCTGCTCTACTTCAACTTCAAGAGTGTCGGCGAGACCCTGATCGTGATGCTCTCGCTCCCCTTTGCCCTCGTCGGCGGCATCTGGTTCATCTGGGCGCTCGGCTACAACTGGTCGGTGGCGGTGGCCATCGGCTTCATTGCGCTCGCCGGCGTGGCTGCGGAAACCGGGGTGGTGATGCTCATCTACCTGGACCACGCGTGGAAGGCGCAGGTCGCGCGGGTCGGGCGGCCGACTGCCGGCGACCTGTACAAGGCGGTCATCGAGGGCGCGGTGGAGCGCGTACGGCCCAAGATGATGACGGTCACCGCGATCATGGCGGGTTTGCTGCCGATTCTCTGGGGGAACGGCACGGGCGCAAGCGTGATGAAGCGAATAGCGGCGCCGATGGTCGGCGGGATGATCTCGAGCACGGTGCTGACGCTCGTGGTGATTCCGGCGGTCTACTCGCTCTGGAAGGAACGAGCGGTACGCGACGCGTGAACGGACCATGCGCTATCTTCGGCAAGCGGCGACCGAATCGCCAACGCCCACCTCCTGCCCCTCCGTCTATGCTCGCCAGCTTGCGCCGCCCTTTCATGGTTCTTGTCGCGATCGTCGCCGCGGTGGCAGCCTGTGGCGATGCCGAACCGACACCCGATCCCGTGGTCGCCGCGGCGCCCGCACCCATGCTGCCCCCGTTCCAGCAGGAAATCGCCTCGCTGAAGGCCGAAGTCACGCTGCCGGGTGTCTGGCAGTACGGCTACAAGTTGGTGGATCACCCCGATACCACGTTCGGCGCGTCGCGGGCCATCGAGTTCCAGTATGTGGGCGACAGTGCCCGCAAGGTGCCGCAACGCCTGCTGCTCGTCATCCGGGTGTTCAACAAGGCCACGTGGGAGAAGGTCGGCGCCCGGCAGCCGCCGGTGGCGACCAGGCTCGCCGAGCGGGGCAACGACGTCTACGCGTTTTCCATCGTGACGTCCAACCCGTATCCGATGAACACGGCGTCCGCGCTGCGGGTGGACGCCATGATGCTCGCCCTGATTGCCGACAGCAGTCCGTTCAAGCTCACCTTCAAGTAGGCGCTCCGCGGGCAGTCACTCAACGGCAGGCGCTCAGTGCGGCGCGGACATCGTGTCGCGCAGCAGCCGGCGCACGGCGGGTTCGAGCGAGGCCATCGCGAGCGGACCCAGCACCTTGTACCGCACGCGTCCGGTACGGTCGAGCAGCACCGAAGTCGGGTATCCCTGCATGCCGCCAAATGCCGTCTCGACGTCCCGTCCCACGATGGCCACGGGATACGTGATGCCCCGCTCGCGCAGAAAGGTGCTCACGACATCGGGGCCGGCCTGATCGACCGAAAGGCCAAGAACCACCAGGCCAGCGGGGCCGTGTCTGTTGGCCATCGCCTGCAACAGCGGCATTTCGGCCCGGCACGGCAGGCACCAGGTGGCCCAGAAGTTCACCAGAACCACGCGCCCGCGCAGCGTGGAGTCGGTCACCGGCTCGCCGCCGAGGGTGGCGACGGAGAACGATGGCTGCTCGTGCTCCCCGCTCTCAACGCCGACGAACGCGCCCAGATGCGGCAGGAAGCGTGGCCCCAGCCAGAGTACCACTAGCAGGGTGATCACATTGGCCGGGGTCAGCCAGCGCCGCCATCGCGCTTTCGGAGTCGCTTTTTCGGTCACGCGATGAATCTACGCCCCTCGCCAACGGATGGCCGGGCTTTATCGTTGAGGAACGTACCGGCGCGACACGCGAGCGCCGAAGGCCAGCACCCCCACCATCCGAACGACACGTTCAAGGACCGCCCGTGACCCTGCGCCACTTGTCCCGCGTTCTCGCGCTCTCGTGCTCCGTTGCCGCGGTCTCGTTCGCCCAGCAGAAGCCGCTGACCCCCAACCAGCAGTTGGCGCGCGACATCTACAAGGAACTCGTCGAGATCAACACGTCGGTCACGACGGGCAACACCACACCCGCGGCGGTGGCGATGGCCCGGCGCTTTCGCGAGGCCGGGTTCCCCGAGAAGGACATTTTTGTGGGCGGGCCGGTGCCCAAGAAGCACAACATGGTGGTGCGCTACCGCGGCAAGGGCGGCGTGGGCGCGCCCAAGCCGGTACTGCTGCTGGCACACCTCGACGTGGTCGAGGCGCTGAAGGCCGACTGGTCCGACAACCTCGATCCGTTCAAGTTCACCGAGCGCGACGGCTTCTATTACGGACGCGGCACGTCGGACGACAAGGCCATGGCATCGCTGTTCGTGGCCAATGCCATTCGCCTGAAGAAGGAAGGCTACGTGCCGCAGCGCGATATCATCATCGCGCTGACCACGGACGAAGAAGGCGGCGCCTACAATGGCGTCGACTGGCTGCTCAAGAATCATCGCGAATTGATGGACGCGGCTTGGGTCATCAACGAAGGGGGCGGCGGGGCGCTGCGCGACGGCAAGCCGCTGCTGCACTCCATACAGGCCGCGGAGAAGGTGTACAACGACTTCACCTTCCGCGTCACGAACGCCGGTGGCCATTCGTCGGTGCCGCGTGCCGACAACGCCATCTACCAGCTGTCCCAGGGACTGCTGAAGCTCGCGCAGTTCCAGTTCCCGGTGGAGTTGAATCCCGTGTCGCGAGCGTTTTTTGAGCGCACGGCCTCGGTGGAGAAGCCCGAGATGGCCGCGGCGATGACGGCGATTGCCCGGGATCCCGCGGATGCGGCGGCGGCAGCCGTCATCTCGAAGGATCCGCGCTACAGCTCGATTCTGCGCACCACCTGCGTGGCGACGCTGCTCACGGGAGGGCACGCACCAAACGCGTTACCGCAGCTGGCGGAAGCCAACGTGAACTGCCGCATGGCCCCCACGTCGAGCAAGGCCTCGGTGCAGGCCACCTTGCAAAAGGTGGTTGGTGATCCGGCCATCGTCGCCGTCGTCGACACGAGCACCGAAGACCGTTCCTCGCCACCGTCGGAGATGCGCCCCGAAGTCTTGGGGGCGGTGGAGAAGCTCTCAAGGGAACTATTTGGAGACATCCCGGTGGTGCCGACGATGAGCACCGGTGCCACTGATTCGCGTTTCTTCCGCGCCCTGGGCGTGCCGGCCTTTGGCGTGTCGGGTTTGTTCAGCGATCCCACGGTGGACGCCCGTGCCCACGGCCGCGACGAGCGCGTGCGCATTGAGTGGTACTACAAGGGTCAGGAATTCCTCTACCAGCTCACCCGGGCGCTCTCGTCCAGCGTGCCCATTCCGTGATAGCTTTCGCGAGCCCGGCCAGTTGCCGGGCTCGCTGCGGTTCCCCACCTCCTCACCCTTACCGACATGCCATCCTTGACCCGCGCCCTGAGAGTGGCGCTGGCCTGCGCGCCCTTTGTGCTCCCCGCCCAGATGCCGGTTGCACGCGCCGGTTCGGCGACGGTGATTACCACTGCACCGGTCATCGATGGCCGCCTGACCGACGACTCGTGGCGAGGCGCGTCGACCTTCGCCGGTTTCACCCAGCGCGACCCGCAACAGGGATCGCCGGTGACCGAGCGCACCGAAGTGCGCCTGCTCTCCGATGGCGACGCGTTGTACATCGGCGCGTGGATGTACGACGGTGACGCGGCCAGCATCGTGGCCGGCGAGAAGATCCGCGACGTCACGCTCACCAACAGCGACTACTTCGGCATCCTGCTCGACACCTACAAGGACCGCCAGAACGGCTTCCTCTTCGCCACGACGCCTGCCGGCGTCGAGTACGACGGCCAGATCATCCGCGAGGGTGAAGGTGGCGGCGTGATGCAGACCGGCCAGAACCGCGCCCAGGCCGGCTCAATGGGCGGTTTCAACCTGAACTGGGATGGCAGCTGGAAGGTGGCCGTGTCGCGCGACTCCCTGGGATGGTATGCGGAGTTCAGCATCCCGTTCTCCACGCTGCGCTACGGCGGCGGCAGCAAGCAGGACTGGGGGCTGAACCTCGTGCGCATGATCCGCCGCAAGAACGAGGAAGTATTCTGGGCGCCCATCCCGCGCCAGTTCAACCTGTATCGCATGTCGATGGCCGGCGATCTCACCGGCCTGCAGGTGCCGTCGCGCCGCGTCGCCACGGTGACACCGTATGTGCTCAGCTCGGCGCAAAGGAATTTCGTGACAGGCGCCGAGGCCAAATATCCCACCGCCGTCGGCGTGGACGCCAAATACGGCCTGACCCCCAGCCTCACGCTCGATCTCACGCTCAACACCGACTTTGCCCAGGTCGAGGTCGACGAGCAGCGCACCAACCTGACGCGTTTCCCGGTCTTCTTTCCCGAGAAGCGTCCGTTCTTCCTGGAAAACGCCGGTGTCTTCTCCGCCGGCACCCCCCAGGCGGCCGACTTGTTCTTCACCCGCCGCATCGGCATCGACTCGCTGGGCAACCCGGTGAAGATTCGCGGCGGCGGGCGGATCACGGGGCGTGTGGGCGGCACCACAGTGGGCCTGCTGCAGATCCTCACGGAGGACGTGCCCGGGGTGCAGGGTGCCCAGTCCTTCAGCGTGGCGCGGGCCATTCGTGAAGTCGGCCGCCGTTCGCGCGTCGGCGTCATCGGCGTACAGCGCATGGCCACCGGCAATGCCGGTGACATCAACCGCACCTACGGCGTCGACGGACGTGTCGGACTCGCCGATGCCTGGACAATGGACTGGTGGGGCAGCAAGACCGAAACCCCTGGCCGGTCCGGCGATGATCTCGCGTGGAGCGCTCGCGCCGCCTATCTCACGAGCAAATGGAGCAGCAGCGCGCGCTTCATGCAGGTGGGTGCCGATTACAACCCCGAGGTTGGCTTCCTGAATCGCACGGCCGGCTACCGCTTCACCGAAGTCCAGTCCATGCGCCTCGTCCGGCGTGACTCGTGGAAGCACGTCCGGCAGTGGAACCCCCACGTGACGTGGCGCGAGTACTATGGCCTCGACGGCTTTCACCAGTCGGGTCAGTGGCACCTCGACTTCACCGAGATGGAGTTCAACACCGGCGGCCGGTTTGGCCCGGAGCTGAACATCTACCATGAAGGCTTGCAGCGCCCATTCACCATTGCGCGCGGGGTCACGCTGCCGGCGGGGGCCTATGACTACGCCACGATTGGTCTCGACTGGACCTCCGACCCCAGCAGGGCGCTCTCGTTCGTCTTCCGGGGGGACGCCGGCCCGTTCTACAACGGCACGCGCAACGGGGGCAACATCAACCTCACCTACCGTCGCGGTGCATCCATCACGTCCTCCCTGCTGTTCGACTACAACGACGTGCATCTCGATCAGGGCAACTTCGTGCGATCGCTCGTCGGCGCGCGCGTGGCGTACTTCTTCACGCCACGCGTCTTCGTGCAGTCGCTCACGCAGTTCAACAACCAGGCGCAGGCGTGGACGGCCAATGTCCGCTTCGGCTGGCTCAACACGGCGGCCACGGGCTTGTTTATCGTCCTGAATGACGGCGAGGAAGCCGAGGGTTTCTTCAACTGGACGCGTCCGCAGTCGCGCTCGCTGACCGTGAAATACACCTATCAGTTCGGCACGGGACAGTAAGACTCCATCACCCCCGCACTCCGCCCCCATGACCCAAATCGATATCATCGGTGTCCCACTCGACCTCGGCGCCAGTCGCCGCGGCGTCGACATGGGTCCGTACGCCGTACGCGCCGCCGGGTTGCGCGACGAACTGCTCGCCCTCGGCCACGCGGTCACCGACCACGGCAATCTTGCCGTGGCCGACCGCAACACCTTTCCGCCCGAAGCCCAGGGCGGCGATTTCCTGCCGACCATCGCCGCCGTCTGCGCCGAACTCGCCACACGCGTCGAGGCGTCGGTTGGCGCACATCACCTACCCGTTGTGCTCGGCGGCGATCACTCGCTGGCCGCCGGTTCGGTGGCCGGTGCAGCCCGCGCGCTCCGCGCGCGCGGTGAGTCGTTGGGCTTGCTCTGGATCGACGCCCACGGCGACATCAACACACCTGCCACCAGCCCGTCGGGCAACGTGCACGGCATGCCGGTGGCGCACCTGCTTGGCCATGGCGATCCGCAGCTGATGTTTGGCGAGGGCGCGTCGGTGCGCGCCGAACACACGGCGCTCGTAGGAATCCGTGACCTCGACGCCGGCGAGCGCGACCATCTGCGGGCCTTCGGCGTGCACGTCTTTACCATGCACGACATCGACCGCCGCGGATTGTCGAGCGTGATGGAAGAGGCTATCGCGCTGGTGAACACCGACACGAATGGCTTGTGGGTGTCCTACGACGTCGACGCGCAGGACCCGGTGCATGCGCCGGGCGTCGGCACTCCAGTGGCCGGTGGCTTCTCGTGGCGCGAAGGGCACCTGATCATGGAGATGGTTGCCGAAACCGGTCGGCTCGTGGGCCTCGATGTCGTCGAGGTGAATCCCATCCTCGACATCTCCAACCGCACCGCCGAGCTGGCCGTGGTGCTGGTGGCGAGCGCGCTGGGCAAGCGGATTATCTGACGAGCTTTTTGTACTTGATCCGATGCGGCTGGTCGGCGTCGGGACCCTTCCGCTTCTTCAGATCCTCGATGTACGCCTGAAAGTTCCCCTCGAACCAGACCGCCTCCGAGTCGCCCTCGAACGCCAGGATGTGCGTCGCCACGCGGTCCAAAAACCACCGGTCGTGGGAGATGATCACCGCGCAGCCGCTGAAGTCGAGCACCGCCACTTCCAGCGCGCGCAGCGTGTCGACGTCGAGGTCGTTGGTCGGTTCGTCGAGCAATAGCAGGTTGCCGCCCTGCATCAGCGTCTTGGCGAGGTGCAGCCGGTTGCGCTCACCGCCCGAGAGGTTGGCCACCAGCTTCTGCTGGTCGGCCCCCTTGAAGCCGAACGCCGAGCAGTAACCGCGCGAGTTCACTTCCTTCTTGCCCACCTGCAGCATCTCGAGGCCGCCGGTCATCTCCTCCCACACGGTGCGCTTGCCTTCGAGCGTGCGGGTCTGGTCCTGGTACGAAATCGACACCGTCTCGCCAACCTTGAGCACGCCGTCGTCACCCTGCTCGATGCCGTTGATCATCCGGAATAGCGTCGTCTTGCCGGCGCCGTTGGGGCCGATGATGCCCACGATGCCCGCGCGCGGCAGCGAGAACGACATGTCCTCAAACAGCAGCTTGTCGCCGTAGCCCTTCTTGAGCTTCTTCGCGATCACCACGTCATTGCCCAGGCGCGGCGCCGGCGGGATGGCGATTTCGTTCTGGGCGATCTTCTCCTGCTGCGCCTCGCTCAGCATGTCCTCGTAGTTCTGCAGGCGCGCCTTGTTCTTGGCCTGCCGCGCCTTGGGCGACATGCGCACCCACTCGAGTTCGCGCTCGAGGGTCTTCTGGCGTGTGCTCGCCACCTTCTCTTCCAGCGCCATGCGCTGCGTCTTCTGCTCCAGCCAGCCGCTGTAGTTCCCCTCGTACGGCACGCCGCGCCCGCGGTCGAGTTCGAGGATCCACTTGGCCACGTTGTCCAGGAAGTACCGGTCGTGCGTGATGGCCACCACCGTACCGGTGTACCGCTCCAGGTGATGCTCGAGCCACGCCACCGACTCGGCGTCCAGGTGGTTGGTGGGTTCATCCAGCAGCAGCATGTCGGGCTCTTCCAGCAGGATGCG
>CAYHCW010000058.1:0-1826 GCA_964355025.1 uncultured Gemmatimonas sp.
CTAGGTGCGCGACGGCAGCGTGGCGGCCGATCGCAGGAGTTCGAGCTTGGTGCCGTAGGCGTGGTTCAGGCGGCCGGCGAGAAACGTGCTGGCTGGGTCAGCGGCGAGCGCGGCCCTGCTCTCGCTGATCGCCTCGTCGATGAGCTTCAGGTTCTTCTCGAGCACGGCGACGGTAATCGTGTCGAGTTCCGCTCGGCGCGTGTCGAGCAGGGTCCGGAGCGTGGCGATCTCGCTTTCATAGGTGGCGATGCCCTGTTGGTCGGCCACCAAGACGAGCTCGGTGCGAGCGACCGGCGCGGCCGTCGTGGCGACGGACGGCGGAAGGGTCACGCCCTGGCGGGCGACTGCCATCCACGTGCCGCCGGCCGTGACGGCGACCAGCGCCGCGGCGGCAACGGCGACCTGCCGGGTGGTCCACCGCCGCACGGCGCCGCGCGAGCGGCCAGCAAGGGAGACCACCGGCGTGTCGAGGCGTGCCTCGATGCCGCTCCAGAGGTCGCGGGAGGGTGAGAAGCTCGGCAGCGCCGCAGCGTCGTCACGAATGCCGGCGAGGTCGGCCGCCAGCTCGCGGCAATCGCCGCACCCGGCCACGTGCGCGTCGTACTGCGCGCGCCGTGTGTCGCTGAGCGTGCCATCGAGCAGGTCGGGGATCAACGCCTGAGCGTCGTCGCAGGTGAGCATTGGGGTCGTCATCGGTTGAGTGCCTCCCTCAGCAGCATTCGGGCGCGGTGCAGCTGCGCCTTGCATCCCCCAGCAGTGACGCCGAGCATGGCGCCAATCTCCTCGTGGGTGTAGCCCTCCACGTCGTGCAGCACAAACACCTTTCTTGCCCCCGGTGGCAGCGCGGCGATTGCTGCCTCCAGGTCGATGCTGAGTCCCGGTACCGGCAGCGGCCGCGCATCGCCGTGCGGCAACTGGTCAAGATCCTCAATGCCGTCGTCGTACCTGCTGCGCCGGCGCTTCTCCGCCTGCCGGTCGTTGAGCACGACGTTCACTGCCATTCGGTGCAACCAGGTGCCAAACGCCGACTCGCCGCGAAACTGCCCCAGCTTCTCCCACACCCGCACGAACACATCCTGCGTCAGTTCCTCGGCCCGCTGCCTTTCGCCCACCATGCGCGTGCATATGGTGAAGACCCGGTCGACGTGCGTCCGGTAGAGCCGCTCGAACGCGCGCCGGTCGCCGGAAGCGGCGCGGGCGACGTCGTCGGAGAGCGACGGCGTGGGCATCACGAGGACGTGGGCAGCGAGCATCCGGAGTGCTGGTCCTGAAGGGTTCGCAGGATCAGACAGGCGGATGGACTGGATGGTTTGAATGGCATGTTTGCTGGGTGCAGGGAGCAGGGGCATAGTGGAGTGCAGGGGGCAGGGGCACAGTGGAGTGCAGGCCCTTGGCGAGTAAACCCTCTACTCCCCACTCAACCCCCACCCGTGCCCCCTCACCTGCACCCCGCACCCCGAACCCCTCACTGAATCTGCCAAGACACTATCCCCCCGCACCATACGTACGGAACCCAGAGGCAGTACCTTATTCCCACCCCCGGAGGGTGGATTGATGCCAATGATGCAAACGAACCGAGACGCAATTCGCACCGAAATTCGCGAGCAGGTGCGGAGTGCCGTGCAAGCTGCCCAGGACGCGGCGCAACAGGCGCCTCAGGCGCCGGTCATTGCGGGTGGCAAGCCACAGTCGCCTACCGCGCCCACCGCTCCGGTTGCGCTGCCTCCAGTGCCAGTCGGTGGCGGCCGCCTTGTCATCGACAAGCGCGGCGACCAGACGATCATCACCAGCGCGGCCATGCCCCCCGAACTGCTGCCGTTGGCAAA
>CAYHCW010000058.1:1926-10508 GCA_964355025.1 uncultured Gemmatimonas sp.
CCGCGCCGGCTCGGCGGGCCGGTGCGTTGCGCTGCCCAGCGCAACGAGCGGTCCGAGTCGCCCAAGCGAGTCGAGCAGTGCATCCGGGTTCTCCAGCCGCGCAGCCGCTGCCAGCGCGCGTTCCACGCCGGCGCCACGCATCGTCGCCACGAGCGTGCGCAGGGCCGCAACGCGCGACTGAAGCGCGGCGCGCTGGTGCAGGGCCGCGCCGCGCAGCGCCACGTCGAGGCGACGGGCGATGGCCGTGCGCGCTCCGGACTCGCCCGCGCCAGCGGTTGCCAGCTGCGCAGACGTGTCGGCCTCGAGCCAGCGGCGCACGGCGCGGCGTGCGGCGCGCACGCGTGCGGAATTTGTCGCGGCCACGCCGGCGACGGCCCGCAGCAGCAAAAGCAGCGCCGCATCGTTCTCGACCGCGTCGCCATCGCCAGATGACGCGATGACCCTGATGCTCCCGCCGGCATCGCGCACGGCGGCCACCCAGCCTTCGGTGCCTGCATGCGCCGTTGCGACCCGCGCCGCGCCCGGGCGGTCGAGCAGCCAGGGCCGGACGATGGACAACAGATCTTCGCGCGCGCCACCGGCCAGCGTCCCGGTCTTCATTGCCGAACGCTTGGTCGCGAGGCGTGCATCGAGCGCGAGCAGTCGCTCGGCGCCCCGTGGCGGGCGCAGCGCGTACGACGCAACTGACGCGTGCGGGGACGAGAGTCGCGCCGCGCGTCCCTCACGCTGGTCGAGCAGCGCCGGCGTCCACGGTTGATCAAGATGCACGACCACCGATGCGGCGCGCAGGTCGAGACCCTCGCCGAGCAGGTCAGTGCTGAGTACGAGCCGCAGTGGAGCGACGCCGCGCTCGGCGCTCGCCGCCGCAAGCGAGGTCAGCACGTCTTGACGCCGAAGTCCGCCACCCGCTGATCGCACCCCCGCCGCCGAGACTGCCACCACACCAGGCTCGAACCGGAGCGCGCGCCAGAGCGCCTCGATGGTGCCCGCGTACCTGGAGAATGCGAGCATCGTGGCGCCGCCGTGCGCGCGAAGAAGCCGTCGCAGCATCCGGGCTCGCGAATCGGTGTCAGCCGCCAGCCGCCGCGCAGTGAGCACACGCAGTGCGCCGAGCGCCGTGATGTGGCGCGCGAGCACGGCGCGGGCCGCGGCTGGATCTGCGCCAGCCGGCGTGGCCACGAGCTCGGCAAAGGCGAGTTGCGACGATTCCTCGCTGGTGGTCCACGCACGCAGTTCGCGACGCGTCGGCCAGCGCCCGGCCGCGAGCGCATCGTCCAGCGCGTGTGCGCGAAGCAGGGCGCGTCGCGCCGCGCCGTCGAGCGCGGCAATGCTCGACGACCAGGCGTGCGCAAGCGTCATGCGGACGAGTGCCGCCGCGAGTCGTCCGTCGGCGGCAGGGAGCGGTGGAGGCAGCGCGCGCAGTGCGGCACCGATGCCCGGCGGAGACGGCGGGTTCAGCCACCGGGTGGCCGACCGCCGTGGCATCAGCGACGGATCGGCCTCGCGCCGCACGATGAGCTGGGCCAGCGTGCCGGCGGCGAGCGTGCAGGCCCGCGCGCCGAGGAACAATGCCAGCAGTGCGTCGCGTTCGGCGGGCCGGTTGTGCACGGGCGTGGCCGTCAGCAGCAACACCTGCTTGCCCACGGCGAGCGACGCAGCGTGTGCGTAGCGCCGCGTGCCGGGGTTCCGCAGGTGATGGGCTTCGTCGATGATCAGCAACCGCTGATCACCGGTCAGCTGGCGCCGGCTGAGTGTCTCAAGGGAAGACCAGCCGATGGGCACGCCGGCGCGCACGGCTGCGGCCTTCCACTGCGCGCGCAACGCGGCAGGTGCGATGATCATGGCCCCGCCGACGTCGCGCGCCAACGCCAGCGCCACGAACGTCTTGCCGAGTCCCGGCACATCGGCGAGCAGCGCGCCGCCGTGTGCACGCAGCGCCACGCGCAGGCGATGCACGGCGTCCAGTTGGTGTGTCTTCAGCGTGATGGCGCCGAGCACCGCATCGACGGTCCGTCGCTTCCCGACGAGCGCGTCGGCGATGCGCGCACGGACGGCTACGAGTGCATCCACGTGAGCAACGGTTCCACGGAGGCGGCTCCGATGCGAAACGCCCGCAGCGACAGCGCGTGCAGTTCGGCTGGTGACACCGCGTCCCCTTCGCGCGCGGCCCGCCCCGCGGGCGCGAGCAGGGAGCGCGCGGCCGGCCAATCCAGCGGCAGGGGCAACCGCGCCATCGTCCAGCCGAGAAAGCGATGATAGCCCCCGCGCGCCGGCTCGGCGATCGCGCCGAGCCACGCCGCGGCGAGCGGCGCGTTGAGCCACGCCGCCAGCGCGTCGGCATCGTCGCCCGACGGTGCGCGCAGCACGTAGCAGCTGTTCAGCGGCACCGTGTCGTCGTTGGGCGCAAGCACGACGGCACGCGGCGCGCGCCCGACATCCCCCCAAACCACCCGCCACCCACACCCGGCCCCCTCAAGCCGAAACAGCGACCACCATTTGTCACGCGCTCCCACGTCTGCGCGGCACTCGAGCGTACGCCGCCAGTGGGCGAGCCAGAGGCCGGCCCGTGGCGGGAGTCCACGTCGCGGCCGCAGGTCGTCGTCGTGCGTCCAGACAATTGCATCGGTGGTTCGCGCGGCAACGAAGGGCGCAAGATCTTCGCCACGCAGCACCGGCCGGAGCAGGGAGCGCTCCACGTCGCCGCGCTGTGCACCGCTGCTCACCGGGCACAGCGCGCTGTGTGACCGCGCACGCCAGTCACCGTCGGGGTGCACCACGAACGCCTCGTTGCATCCGGTCTTCACGCCGAGCAGTGGGCGGCCAAACAGGGACGTCGCCAGTGCGATGCCCTGAGCGGAGAGCGCGTCGAACGCGGCGCGCGCCGGCGGCGGCAGCAGCAGCCAGGGCGCTCCTTCGCTGGCCTCAAGCGCGAGTGAGGCGCGCGGCGCACGCCAGCAGAAGGCGACGTCGCGACGCATCACGGCCAGCGCGACGTCGGTAGCAGGCGGCTGGCCGTTGGCGGGGTCCCCATTTCGCCGGAAGACGATCACCGCCGGATACACGGCCGCGTCAAAGAGCGCGCGCCCCTCGGAATGGTCTTCGCACGCCACCAGCGCGGTGGACTGCGCGAGCAGCGATCGCAGGCCGCCGCCGGCGAGGCTGCGGAACAGCTTGGCGGGCAGCAGCAGCCCCACCGCGCCGCCGGGGCGCGCGAGCGAGACGGCGCGTTCGGTAAACAAGGCGGCGAGGTCGACCTGCATGCCGAAGCCGGTCAGCGCGCCACTGGCCGCGGCACCGGCGCGCCACGCGGCATTGCGGAATGACGCGTACTGCGCGCGCAGGCGATCGCGCTCGGCCGGCGCGATGCGATGCAGCCGCACCCACGGCGGGTTGCCGACGATGATGTCGAAGCCGCCGCGCTGGGCGACGTCGCCAAAGTGCGTGGCAAAGCCGAACGGCACGGCGCCGCCGGCGCGAAGCGCCGCGAGCGCGCGGCGCAGCGACCGGGCGTGGGCGCGCCACTGCACGAGGGCCGCGCGCTCGGTGGCCGTGGCCACGCGGCGAGCCCCAAAGAGGTCGCGGCCGCGCAGTGCGCACACGAGGTCGCGCCGCTGCACCACCGATGCTTCGATGCGCGCTTCGAGCGCGCGCACGGCGAGCTGCCGTTCGGCGCGGTCGAGGCCGCGCTGCAACGAATGCTTGCGCGGGCCGCTGGCGCGCGCGTAGCGCTCGCGCAGGCGCGTGACGCCGGCATCGTGCCCCGTGGCCACGTCGAACGCCGGCCCCAGCAGCGCATCGGCGCAACGGACGTGCCGGTCGAGGTTGGGGAGCGGCGGCACGCTCAGCGGGTCGCGCTCCGGGCTGTCGACGACGACGCAGAGCCAGAGCCGCAGCTCGCAGAGCCAGACCGCGGTGGGGTTGATGTCGACGCCGAAGATCGACTGCGCCAGCACACTGCGCCGCCGCGTGTGCTCGGAACGCTCGTCGTGCGCGGCGGAGAGCAGGCGGGCGATCTCCACCAGCGCATGCACCAGGAATGCCCCGGTGCCGCACGCCGGATCGAGAATGCGCAGGTCGGCCAGCGCGCTGCGCAGTCGGGCTGCCGCGCCGGCATCGGCCACGCGGCCACCCCGCGCTTCGTCGAGCACCGCGCGCATCGCCGGATCACTGAACGCGGCATCGAGCGTGGCGTCGGTGATGCGCTGGATCATCGCCGGCGGCGTGTAAAACGCGCCGGAGCTGCGCCGGTCATCGCTCGCCATGAGCGATTCAAAGGCGCGGCCGAGCATCTCGGGGTCTACCGCCGCCTCGCTGAACTCGGCCGATCCCTCGTGCGCCGTCACGCGATACCGCGACAGCAGGTTGCCAACCACGTGGGCGATGTCGCCGTCGGCAAAGCGCAGGGCGCGGTGGCGCTTCTCGAGCGCGTCGCGCGTGAAGAGCCCGCCGTTGAGGTAGGGCAGGCGGCCGAAGGCGCGCGCCGCCGGCGACCGTCGGGCCATCGGCGCATTGAGCGTGCCGAAGAACAGCGGCTCGAGCAGGGTGCGGTGCAACTGCTCGCCGTGCGCCGCCACCTGGCGTGACAGGAAACTGCGGTCGCCGTCGAGCCACCCCTTGGCCTCGAGGAATGTCAGGAAGAGCAGGCGCGACACGCATCGCAGCGCGAGACGCTGTCGCACCTCGTCGCTGGCCACACCCTGCGCGCCCGCACCCAGCGTACGCACCGCGTGCTCGAGGTCGCGGTAGAAACGCCGGGTCAGCGCGTCACGCCCCAGGGACTCGCGCCAGCGCAGGTGTGTGTCGAGATCGCTGTCGCCACAGGCGCCAATGAGCGTCGCCAGCGACTCGGCGTCTCCAGGGCGCACGTGCGCTGGATCGACGAGCAGTGCGGCGACTCCCGACGCGCCGCCGGGCGCGGGGACGGCGAGTGCGAGCTCACCGCCGCGCGCGTGGGCCAGCACCAGCCACAACAACTCGGGGGCGCGGCTGGCGGCGCGGCGCGCGGCGCGTCCTGCCGCCTCTCGCAGCGCGACGTTGGGCTGGATATCGAGTAGCAGCGCGCGGAGCGTGCCGGGGCCGGCGGCCACCTCGGCGCGGCGCGTGTCGTCGTCGAGTCCGAGCCGAGTTGCGGACGCGCGGTCGAGAGCGCCCGCCGGAGACTGAAAGCCCAGCGCACGAAGCAATGCCAGGCGCCCGCGGCGCTCGGCGGTGCGCTGCCACAGCAAGGCAGCATCGGTGATGGTGAGCATGCCGGCACAGTGCAGCCGCTCCGTGCGACATCCATCATCGTGCTAACGCACTACCCGTCGATTGCTTGCGCTAGATGAGCGCCTCAATGTCGGTAAGCGCCGCCACGATGTGGGTGGGGTTCGCCGCCGACAGTGCGGCGTGGTCGTACGGGCCGGTGAGCACGCCGATGGTGCGCACGCCCGCCGCGCGTCCCGCCAGCACGTCATATGGCGAGTCGCCGATGAACCAGGCGTTTTCCGGCTCTGCGCCGAGGCGCTCGAGCGCGAGGAAGACCGGCTCGGGCTCGGGCTTGTGCGCCTTGGTGTGGTCGATGCCGACGATCGTCGCAAAACACTCGGTGACGCCAATGTAGTCGAGGCTGCGCCGGATCCCGGCTTCGAGCTTCGAGCTGACGATGGCGAGCGGATGCCCTCGCTGGTGCAGGCGCCGCACCAGGTCCACGGCGCCGGGATACGCATTCACCAGCCGGTCGTGGTGCTCCACCTGGAACGCACGGTACCGGTCCCACAGGAACGTGACGTCGACTTCGTCGATCGCCCACCGACGCAGCATCGGCGCCAGCGGTGTGCCGATGAGTGCCATCCACTCGATGCGCGTCGGTCGCGGCCCTACCCGGCCGTCGTACGCGTACTCGGCGGCCTGGACGATGAGCTCGATGGAATCGACGACGGTACCATCTAGGTCGAACAACAGGGCGGGTTTGGTCACAGCGTAAAGATAGGAGGGGTGCGGGGTGCGGGGGTTTGGTGCGGGGGGATGAGTGGAGGTTGGGGTGGGGGTGAGAGGGCACTCGTCCCCCAACCCCCCGCACTTCGCTCCTCACCCCGCACCAAACCCCCGCACCCCGCACCCCGCACTCATCGAGCGAAGTACGTCCGCGCCTTCCACGTCACTCTATCTCCCCTCCACGCCGCCTTCAAATAGATGTAACTCGTCACGAGCGCGCCCAGTGGGTGCAGGAACGCGTAGCCCAGCGGAATCTCCATCAGTCGCATGATGACCAGCCAGTAGAGCACCGACACGCCATACGCGGCGGCGCCGAACATGGTCCAGGAAGACGGCGCGACTCCGGCGAGACCCAGCACCAGCGCGACGAACGGGAACCACGCCGTCACCGGCCCGAACGGCATCAGCAGCCGCATCAGCCACCGGGCCACCGGATGGTCGGGCAGCAAGTACTTGCCGCCGGCGAAGGTGTTCTTGGCCCATCCCTCGATGATCTCGTGCAGCGATCCGTACATGCGCGTGGAGATGTACTCGAGCCCGCCCACGAGATGCACGCGCTTGCCGGACGCGCACCACTGCTGGGCGAGCATCAGGTCCTCGGCGGCATATCCGCGCACCGCCTCGTGGCCGGCGAGCTCGCGATAGGCATCCTGGCGCACCATCAGGCACTGTCCGTTGCCTATCTTCGACTTCGGGCGGGTGCTGTTGCTCACCGCCTCGGTGCCGCCGAACGACGAGCCCAGCGTGGCGAAGATGGCGGGCTGCACCACGCGCTCCCAGAACGACCCGAGTTCCTGCCGGCCGGCAATCGACAGCAAGTCGCTCTGCCGCCGCCGCATGGCGTTGACGCCACGCACCAGCAGCTCGGGGCCGTGCCGGGTGTCGGCATCGGTGAAGAGCATCGCCGTGCCCTGCGCATGCTGCGCGCCGATGTGGCATGCCCACTGCTTGCCGAACCAGCCGTCGGGAAGCGGCGGCGGGTCAATCACGACCAGTCGATCGTCACCGGCGCCAGCGGTGCGCGCCAGACTGCCGGTGCCGTCGGTGGAGTGATCGTCGACGACAATCAACTCGAAGCGAGGATACGTGCTGGCCAGCGCTGCGCGCACGAAGCCGTCGATGTGCACTGCTTCGTTGCGCGCGGGGCATATGACGCTCACGAATGGCGCATCATCGGGCGCCGATGCGGATTCGTCCCTGAGGTGCGTCGACCGCGACAGGCGCCAGAGCACGAAACCGGGAACCAGCAGCCACGGCAGCGCCAGCAGGAGCGGAGTGGGCACGATCATCGGGCGGCGAGCATCGACGCGCGCCCGCCACGTCCGCGTGGCCTCACGAAGGGAGCGCCGGCTCGCCGTCCGCCTCGCGCTCTCCGCGCGCGAGCACCAGCGCCGCCGTCAGGTGCCCGGTCGTGTTGGTCGTCGTGCGGAACATGTCGAGAATGGTGTCGACGCCGAGCAGGATGCCGATGCCTTCAACGGGGAGGTTCACGACCATCAGCACCGGAACCATCGCGACGATGGACCCACCGGGAATACCCGGCACCGAGAACGAGGTCACCAGTGCCGTCGCGGTAATGGCGACGAGCCCGCCCACGCCAAGGGAAATGCCGTACAGCTTGGCGATGAACAGCGCGCCGAGAATCTGCCCCACTCCCGCGCCCGGCCGGAACGTCGACGCGGCAAGCGGAATGAGGAAGCCGTGAATGGACGCGGGGAGCTTCAAGACGTCGCGCGCGATCTCGATCATCGCCGGCAGTGCCGCCATCGACGATCGCGCGCTGAAGGCCACGGCCTGCGCCGGGAGCCAGGCACGGGCGAACACCGATACGGGTACCTTGCCGAGAATCGCCGCCGCTGGATACAGCACCGTGACCCAGTACAGCACGCTGATGCCGCAGACAATCACGGTGTAGCTGGCCATGGCGCCAAGGGCGGAGAGTCCCAGCTTGGCGGCCAGCGGCACGGCGAGCGCGAAGACGCCGTACGGGGCGAGGTCGATGATCCATCGCACGAGGCGCAGCGTGCCATCCTCAATCGCCTCGACGACGGCGACCAGCGGACGGCGTCGCGCCGCATCCACTCGAGAAATGGCGATGGCAAACGCAACCGTAAAGACGATGAGCGGAAGCATGGCCCCGTCAGCGGCCGCCTTCACCGGATTGAGCGGCACGAGGTCTATGAGCCATTGCGACACGGTGGGCATGCTGCCTACTGGACCGCCGGCGGTGCTCGCCGTCGCGCGCAACGCGTCCACCGCCGCCGGGTCGAGCGAGATGCTCGCCATCAGGGGAGCACCGATGGCGATGGCCATCACCGCGGCAATCGTGGTGGCAATGACGAAGAAGGCGACCGCGCGTCCGCCGAGCCGTCCGATGGTCGAGGCATCGGGTGCGCGATTGACGCCGGCGATGATGCTGCTCATCACCAGCGGAATGACCGTCATGCGAATGGCGGCAATCCACATGGTGCCGCCGGTATCGAGCACGCGCGCGGCGGGGGCGAGGAAGTCGGCGTGGCCGGCGGCGATGGTGAGTCCAACCGCGAAGCCGGCGGCAAGGCCGATGAGGACTTTCAGGGCGAAGGGCACAGGGGGAAGCTACGGCG
>CAYHCW010000059.1:0-10251 GCA_964355025.1 uncultured Gemmatimonas sp.
GCCGCCGCCGACTGTGCGTTGCGCGACATCAGCGCGAAGAGCTTCTTGCGCCAGAGGCTCATGGTCAAGCCGCCGGTCTTCCACGCCCTCGGCTGCGGGATCAGCTTCTCGCTGCCCAGGAAGAAGCTGGTCTCCATGGGCTTGGTGTTCAGGCCCCGCTGCTGCAGCAGCTTCATCACTTCCTTCACGTCCGGCGATTCCATGAATCCGTATTCCGCGACGACGCGGGCAAAGCCGTGGTCGAGCAGCTCGAGGAACACCCGGTCGCGGTCATCCACATAAGGGATCTCGGCCGTCCGGAGCGACAGCAGAATCACGCGTTCGTGCAGGCACTTGTTGTGTTTCAGATGATGAAACAGGACCACTGGCGCACCGGCCGCCTCAGACGTCATGAAGACCGCAGTCCCCGCGACGCGATGCAGGTGCCCGGTCGAGAGGCTCGCCAGGAAGTCGGCGAGCGGCATGGCGTGTTCCTTCAGCCGCTCGTGCAGGATGAGCCGTCCGCGCTTCCAGGTGGTCATCAACAGGAAGAGCACACCGGCGATCGCCAGCGGCACCCAGCCGCCGTGCGCCACCTTGATGATATTTGCGCCGAGGAAGCTGAGGTCGACCAGCAGAAACACCGAGGCGAGGGCCAGCGCCTTCCACAGCGGCCAGTGCCAGCGGTACGCGGTGATGATGAAGAAGAGGATCGTGGTGATCGTCATGGTGCCGGTGACGGCAATGCCGTACGCCGCGCCGAGGGCCGTGGACGACTGGAAGCCGAGCACCACCAGCAGCGTGCCAAGGCCCAGCGCGTTGTTGAGTTCGGGGACGTAGATCTGGCCGGACTGCTTGGCCGACGTGTGCACGATGGACATGCGCGGGCTGTAGCCGAGCTGTATGCATTGCTGCGTCAGCGAGAAGGCGCCGGAAATGAGCGCCTGCGACGCGATGATCGCCGCCACGGTGGCGATCGCAATCAAGGGATACAGGAGCGCCCGCGGCGCCAGCAGGTAGAACGGATTGTGCGCGGCCGAGGGATCGCCGAGGATCAGCGCGCCTTGGCCGAAGTAGTTGAGCAGGAGGGCGGGGAGCACGAGCCAGAACCACGCGGTGCGGATGGGTTTGCGCCCAAAGTGCCCCATGTCGGCGTACAGCGCCTCGGCGCCGGTGACGGCCAGCACCACGGCCCCGAGCACCGTCACGGCGTGGAGGTCGTGGATGATGAAGAAGCGCACCGCCCACAGCGGATTCATGGCCGAGATGATGTGCGCGTCACGGACCACCTGCGCGAAGCCCAATCCCCCGATGACGACGAACCAGACGAGCATGAGCGGGCCGAACGCCGAACCCACGCGCGCCGTGCCGAAGCGCTGGACGACGAAGAGCCCGATTACGATGGCCACGGTGAAAGGCACGACCGCGGACTCGAACGCCGGGCTTACGACCTTGAGCCCTTCCATGGCGCTGAGCACGGAGATGGCCGGCGTGATGATGCCGTCGCCATAGAGAAGCGCGGCGCCGAACAATCCAAGCGCAATGAGCACCACACGCCCTTTCCGGCGCTGTGTGTCCTTCTTCAGGATGAGCGCGAGCATGGCGAGGATCCCTCCCTCGCCGCGGTTGTCCGCGCGCATGATGAACAGGATGTACTTGAAGCTGACCACGAGGATCAGCGACCACAGGATCAATGACAGTACGCCGTAGACGTTGTCGGCCGTCGGGGCGAGGCCGTACTCCGGCTTGAAGCACTCCCGCAGTGCATACAGCGGGCTCGTACCGATGTCGCCGTAGACGACCCCGAGGGCGGTGAGCGTCAGGATGCCGAGTTGGCGCCCCTTCGGGTTGGCGTTGAGGTGATGCGCCTCGTGCGACACCGGACGCTGCGCCGTGGTGCTGACGGGCGGCGTACTGGATGGGTCCGGCGGCGGAGTGGGAGTGGCTGTGTCAGCCGACATATGTCGAGGGCGATGGCCCGGGGAGCACGCGACGTGCAGGGGTCGCGGACCCCCGCCACGAAGAACGGGCCGCGCAGGATGCGTGACCCGTGTGAAACATATGTACGCGGCGAGCAGCGACAAGCGGCGACGTCTCAGAACTCGATCTGCGTCCCGAGCTCCACCACCCGGTTGGGCGTCAGCTGGAAGAACGCCGCCGCCGATTGTGCGTTGCGCGCCATCACGGCGAAGAGCCGCTTGCGCCAGATGTTCATCGTCAGGCCGCCCGTCCTCCGTGCCCCATGCACCGGAATCAGTTGCTCACGTCCCAGGTAGTAGCTGGTCTTCATCGGTTCGATGCGCAAGCCCATCGAGCGCAGCAGCTGCAGTACCTGCGGCACGTTGGGCGACTCCATGAAACCGTAGATCGCGGTGGCCCGGATGAAGCCGTGCTCGAGCCGCTCCACCGTGACACGCTCGTCGTTCCGTACCTCGGGCACCTCGGCCGTCGTGATGGACAGTAGGATCACCTGCTCGTGCAGCACCTGGTTGTGCTTGAGATGGTGCAGTAGCACCACCGGAGTGCCGGCCGGCTCCGACGTCATGAAGACGGCGGTGCCCGACACGCGATGCAGGTGTCCGCTCGAAAGGCTCTGCAAGAAGTCGTCGAGCGGCATGGTGATCTCCTGCAGCCGCTCGCGCAGGATCAGGCGTCCGTGCTTCCACGTGGTCATCATCAGGAACAGCCCGCCTGCCAGCACCAGAGGCACCCAGCCGCCATGCGCCACCTTGAGGACGTTGGCGCCAAAGAGGGAGAGATCGATGGCCAGGAAGAGCGAGATCAGCGCCACTACGCGGTAGAGCGGCCAGTGCCAGCGCCGCGCCATCACCACGAACATGAGCGCCGTCGTCATGACAAACGTGCCGGTGACGGCGATGCCGTACGCGGCGCTGAGCGCCGACACGCTGCCAAAGCCGAGCACGATGATCAGCGCGCCCGTGGCGATGATCGCGTTGACCTGGGGCATGTAGATCTGCCCATACTCCCTGGCCGAGGTATGCACGATGGTCATGCGCGGGCTGTACCCCAGCTGAATGCACTGCTGTGTCAGCGAAAAGGCGCCGGAGAGCATGGCCTGCGAGGCGATGATGGCCGCGGCCGTGGAGAGGGCAACCAGCGGATAGAGCAGGGCGCGCGGCGCCAGCATGAAGAACGGGTTGTCGGCGGCGGCCGGGTTCTGCAGCAGCAGGGCTCCCTGGCCGAAGTAGTTCAGCAGCAGGGCAGGGAGCACGAGCGCAAACCAGGCCACGCGAATCGGGCGGCGCCCGAAGTGTCCCATGTCGGCGTACAGCGCCTCGGCGCCGGTGACGACCAGCACCACCGCCCCGAGTACCACGAACGAGTGTGTGCCGTGCGCAATGAAGAACCGCACCGCCCACAGCGGGTTTGCCGCGGCGAGAATATGGAACTCGCGCACGATCGACATTGCGCCAAGCGTTCCGAGGGTCAGGAACCAGACGAGCATGACCGGACCGAAGGCGAAGCCGACCGCCGCCGTTCCGAATCGCTGCACGAGAAAGAAGCCGACGAGCACGACCAGGGTGGCCGGGACGACGTAATCGGCAAATCGCGGCGACACGACGATGAGGCCTTCCATGGCGCCCAGCACCGAAATGCCCGGTGTGATCATGCCGTCACCGTAGAGCAGGGCGGCCCCGGTGAGTCCAAGGGCGATGAGGACGGCGCGGCCGCCCGCTGACGAGGCCCGCTTTCTCAGGATGAGAGCCAGCATCGACAGAATGCCGCCTTCCCCACGGTTGTCGGCGCGCAGCACGAAGACCACGTACTTCAGCGTCACGACAATGAACAGCGCCCAGACGATCAGCGAGAGAATGCCGTAGACGTTTTCTCGCGTGGGTTCGAGTCCATACTCCGGGCTGAAGCACTGCTGGAGCGCGTAGAGCGGGCTCGTGCCGATGTCGCCGAAGACGACGCCGAGTGCGGCGAGTGAGAGGGCACCGAGTCGCTTGCCGGTCGGGTTGGCTTCGACGGGGCCGTGCTCCCTCGGCGGCACCATGCCGGCTGGCGCCGATGGCGGAGTAGGGCTTGCTGAATCAGCCGGCATGGCGGTGAGGGCGATGGCCAGGAAGAGCGCGTGGTGCGCGGATGCTGCACGCTCGGCAGGAAAAACGGGCCGCGCAGGATGCGCGACCCGCCTGAAACATAGAGCCGCCGCCCAAGACGTCCAGCGGCGCGCCGCTACTTCTTCGCTGCCAGCTCGTCAATCGCCCTGGCGGCGTCTTCCAGCACCTTCGCCACGCCCTTCAGGAACTCGTGATCGTCGAGGCGCTGCGTCGCATGCGAGTAGGTGGCGCGCGCGGCGTGCTTGAACGCCCGGTTCATTTCCATCATCGCGTCACTGGTCAGCCCTGCTCCCTTGCGCGCGATGCGCGAGAAGATGTCCTCGACCGTGCCCCGGTGTTCGGCAAGATGCTGCCGCCCCGCGTCGGTGATCTCGTACACCTTCTTGCCCCCCTCGTCGGCGCGCGCGCTGGCAAAGCCCATCTCCTCGAGCAGCGTCAGCGTGGGATACACCGTGCCCGGGCTGGGCTGGTAGACGCCGCCCGACTTCTCCTCGATGGCCTTGATGATGTCGTAGCCGTGCCGAGGGCGCTCCTCGAGCAGCGAGAGGATGACGAACTTCAGGTCGCCGTGCTCGAACATGCGGCCGCCGCGAAACGGTCCGCCGCGAAACTGCCCCGCCATCTTCCAGATGAACCCCGAAATGTCGGGGTCGATGCCGAAGCCCGCCCACCCGCGCCCCGCTCCCCGCGAACGACATCCGCCATGTCCAAACCGCATCGTGCCTCCCCTCCGAATGGTGTCCAGAGTTCCCTGAATGCCCCAAACCAAGCTGCTGATATTACGAAACTAAGATATAACTAAGATATATCGAAATGGAATAACCCACAACCCCTCACCCCTCACCGCTCGTCCCGCCCGGCGAACCATTGAGCCCGGTGACGTTGTCTGATTGGAAAGGGTACGCAACTATTCAGGTGCCCCCTTCGGAGATTCTGGTGTTCGACCTGCTTCAACATCCACCGCACACGCCCGAACCAGTGGGCGTCGGCGCAACCGTGAGCATCGTGACGCACGTCGCGATGGTGCTCGCGCTCGCGCTCGGCACGCGGCAGGCCGCAGTACACCAGGAGGAGATACAGGAGTCGATCGTCGAGACGGCCATTCGATTCCTGCTGCCACCCGACAAGCGGCAGGCGCCCTCTGAGGAGGTGCGGTCGCAGTGGGCAGCGCAGCGCGCGGGACAGGCGCCGACATCGCCGGGCGACGCGCAGGCCTACACGCCGTTGTCGAAGGACCTCGGCACCGATGCGCTCAACGACACGGAGGGCACCGCGCCCCTGTCGCTGGCCGAATCCGCCAAGGCGCAGGATGCCTTCACGCTCATCGATGTTGATACGGCCGTCGCGCGCGATCCGGAAAGCGCCGCACCGGCGTATCCCGCTCAGCTGCAGGCGCAGGGCATCGAAGGTGCGGCCATCGTGCGGTTCGTCGTGGACACGACAGGCCGCGCCGACCCGGAGTCGTTCCAGGTCATCGAGACCAACCACCGGCTCTTTGCATCGGCGGTGCGCGACGCGCTGCCGGGCATGAAGTTCCTCCCGGCGCGCATCGGCTCCCTCAAGGTTCGGCAACTCGTGGAACAGCCGTTTGTCTTCCGCATCGCCCGGCAGGTCCCGCCTCCGGCGAAGAAGCCGTAGTCACCCCGACACCGGCAACAGGGGGGAGGCCAACCGGCCTCCCCCCTGTTGCGCGTGCTCACCGCTGCGCTGCTACTCGTACCTGAGCGCGACGATCGGGTCCATGGTCGCGGCGCGGCGCGCCGGATAAACGCCAAAGACCACGCCCACCGCGGCCGAGAAACCGAAGGCGAGCATGACGGCCTGCGATCCGATGACGGTCGTCCAGCCCAGGTACTTGGTGAAGATGGTTGCGCCACCCGCGCCGACCATGATGCCGATCGCGCCGCCGAGCAGGCAAAGCACGACCGCCTCCACGAGGAACTGGAACATGATGTTCGCGCGCGTCGCGCCCAGCGCCTTGCGGACGCCGATCTCGCGCGTGCGTTCGGTCACTGACACGAGCATGATGTTCATGATGCCGATGCCGCCGACGATCAGCGAGACGGTGGCGATGCCGGTAAGCAGCAGCGAGAACACGGCCGTCGTCTCGCCAAGGGTGCTCAGGAAGTCGGCCTGCGAGCGCGTATTGAAATCGTCCTCCTTGCCCGCACGCAGTCGGTGCTCGCGACGCAGGATCTTCTGGATCTGCGCCATCGTCTCGGGAATGTCCTCTTCCGATGGCGAGACGACGCTGATGGACCGCACGCGGTTCTGCCCCAGCACGCGGAATCGCGCGGTGGTTATTGGGACGAGCACCTGGTCATCGGGGTTGTTGAACGGGCTGGCCTGCCCCTTCGTCTTGAAGACGCCGATGACGGTGAACTGGATGCCGCGCACGCGGATGGTCTCGCCGATGAGCGCCTCGGGGGTCTGCAACCCGAGGTTCTCGATCACCGTCGGACCGACGACGGCGAGCCGCTGACGCGCGTTGTCCTCGGCCGTCGTGAAGAACCGCCCGGCGGCCATCTCGTACTTGCGCACCTGCGGGTAATTCGACGTGACGCCGACGATCTGCGTGTTGGTGTTCTTGTTGAGGTACTGCACCTGCAACTGCCCCGACATTTCGGGCTGCACGGCAATCATCTTCTCGCCGCGCTCCTCGAGCGCCTTGGCATCCTCGAGGGTGAGACGCGCGCTGCCGCCGCCCGTGCGCACGCCGCCCATCATCTGGGCCTGGCCGGGGCTGACGGTGAGCAGGGTGGTGCCCAGCGCAGAGATGCGGTCGTTCACCGCCTTCTGTGCGCCGCGCCCGAGCGCGACGACGGCGATGACCGCGGCGACGCCGATCACGATGCCGAGCATCGTGAGCAGCGAGCGCAACTTGTTGGCGCGCAGTGCGCCCAGCGCGACGATGATCGTTTCGCCGAAGAGCATGGATCAGTTCCTTGGGCGCGTGGGGGCGGCAGCCGGTGCGCCGCCGCCACCGCCACCACCGGGGCCGCCTCCCATGCCCGGCCGCGCACCGCCGGCAGCACCACCCAGCGGGCTGCCGCCGCCCATCATCTGGCGGGTACGGTCACTGGCCGCCTGACGCTGGGCCTGCATTGCGGCCGCCGACAGGAGTGCGACGTGCTCGCCCTCCTTCAGGCCGTCGAGCACTTCGGTGTAGTCGTAGTTGGCCACGCCGAGGCGCACCATGCGCGGCTCCCACGTGGAGTCCGTCTTCTGCACGAACACCAGGCCGGTGCGGCTGCGCGTGCGCATCCCGGGCGCCTGTGGCACTTCAACGGCGCGGCCTGCCTGATCACCGCGGCTGCTGGCTCCGCCGGCCGCCTGCGGGCTGCCTGAGCGGGCGCCGCCTGACATGGCTGCGCCGCCGCCGCCATTGCCGCCTTCACGTCTGCGGCAGGCACCGGCGATGCGCGAGTCAATACCCAGCTCCGTGTAGATCGGCGCCATCGATTCCATCAGGGCGCGGCGGTCGGCGTCCGGGTTCCGCATCTGCTCGCGGATGGCGTCGAGCTTCTTGGCCACCGCCGGCTTCTTGGTCATCGCATCAGTCACCTTCTTGCAATCGGCGTCCGTGACTTCCACTTGCTGGAAGCCGCCGCCGCCCTGCCGGTCGACGCCCTGCGGCAGGAGATCTACTTCACCGTCGCTGGTCTGCGGATGGATATCACCACCACCACCGCCACCATTGGGACGACCGCCTCGGTTGCCACCCTGTCCGGATGACGGGCCACCCTGGCCACGCCCGCCCATGCCGCCGCCCATTGAGGCGCGGAGCTTGGCGCTGACGCTGTCGGGGTTGAGGCCGAGCAGCGGCGAAATGGTCTGCACCTCACGCATGCTGCGCACGGCATCATTGGGGATGGTGAGCACGCTGGTGCGACGATCGACGAGCACCGAGGCCTCTCCGTTCATGCCCGGCTTGAGCAGTCCTTCTTCATTGCTGAGCGAGATGAGCACGGGGAACATCGTCACGTTCTGCTGCACCACCGCCTGCGGTTCAACCTTTTCCACCTTGCCGCGGAACGGACGGTCGGGAAATGCGTCCACCGTCACGGTGGCTTCCTGCCCGGCGACGATCTGTCCGATGTCGGTTTCGTTGACGAGCGCGCGGGCGCGCACGCGCTGCAGGTTGGCCATCTTGAGGATGGTCGAGCCGCCGCCCACCGACGACGTGCCGGCCTGGATGACCTGGCCGAGCGACACCGTCTTGTCGATGACCGTGCCTTCGACGGGGGCGCGCACGGTGGCATCCTCGAGGCGCTGCTGCGCGAGGTCGAGCGACGTGCGGGCGCGCACCATGCCTGCCTGTGCATTGGCGAAGTCGAGGTTGGCCGTTTCGTTCTCCTGCGCCGTGATGATGCGCTGCTTGAACAGGTCGTCCGAACGCTTCTTCTGCGACGACGACGTGGTCAGCTTGGCCTGCGCCGCCTCGAAGTCGGCCTGCGACTGGTTGGCGGCGTTGGTGAGGTCGCGGGTGTCGATCTGCACGATGAGGTCGCCCGGCTTCACGTACGAGCCGACCTCGACGGTCATCTTGGTGATCTGCCCCGACGCGGTCTTCGACTTGACCTCGACGACGTTGATGGGCTCGATGACGGCCGTCGCCGTGGCGTCGACGATGATGTCGCGGCGCGTCACGGCGGCGGTCTGGAGCGACAGGGCCTTTTCGGCCTTCTTGCCGCAAGCGATGATCGTCGCCATGGAGGCGAGGGCAAACAGGAGTCGACGGTTCACAAGATGCTCCAAGAGGGGCGACGGGCGGTGTCTGGCTACTTGAGGTCGCGGCCGACGAGGGCCTCGACCTGTGCCTTGGCGATACGAGCGTCGTACCGCGCCTGGATCAGCGCGGAGCGGGCCTGGTCGAGCGTGGTCTGCGACGTCAGCAGGTCGAGCAGCACCGACGCGCCGAGGTTGTAGCGCTGTTGCTGCACGCGCAGGTCCTCCTCGGCGGCGTCGACGGTGGCCAGCTGGATGGACACGCGCTGCTCGGCCGTGCGGAACGCGCCGAGGAACTGCACCAGCGACTGCTGCTGGGCCAGCCTGGCGTCACGCAGCGCGGCGACGGCATTGTCCTCGGCCACCGTCGTGCGGGTGACGTTCTCTTCGCGGCTGAAGTTGTTGAACAGCGGATAGTTCAACGAAAGCCGGAAGCTCGTCTGCTTCGGGATCCGGCCGCTGCCGAGGTCGAAATTGTCGGAGGTGTTGTTGCCGCTCAGGCTGTACGACGACGAGATGGTCGGCATGTACGGGGTCTTGGCCGCCTTCTTGGCGGCGCGCGCGGCAACCAGCGCCGCCTCAGCCTGGCGCACCGACGGCCCTTCCATCGTGAGGGCGGTCAGGGACGCGCTGTCGAGGACGATGCGCCCCATCTCGGCGGTGTCGGCCGGCGAAGCGGTGACGACGTCCAGCGCGCCGACGAGGCGCGAGAGGGCCGCGTTGGCGACGCGCAGGTTGTTCTGCGACGTGAGCATCGCGAGGCGCGCGTTGCCCACCTGGATGGCACTGCGCAGCGAGTCGCTCTTGGTGGCGGCGCCAGCGCGCACCTTGGCCGTGGACGAGTTGAGCTGTTCCGTGGCCTGCTCGAGCTGACGGCGGGCCGCGCTCTCGCTCTCACGGGCGGCGAGGACGGCGAAGTACTGCTGCTTCACCTGCAGCGCCACGTTGTACCGCTGCGAGATCTCGCTCGCGTCGGCAGCGTCCACGTTGGCTTGCGCCGACTTCAGGTTGTACCAGCGGCGGCCACCGTCAAAGAGCTCGAGGTTGGTGGAGATGCCACGGGAGTACGACCACGGCGAACCCCGGTAGGGAACCAGCTGGCCCTGGAAGAAGGTCTCGCCCCCCGACTTGGAGCCGGACGACGAGACGCTGAGCGAGGGCATGTACTGCCCGTACGCCGTGCGCACGGCGGCGCCGCTGGTGCGCAGCGCATTGCGCGCCTGCACGGCGGCCGGATTGTTGCGCTGGGCGAGGCGCACGGCCTCGTCGAGCGGAATGGCGCGCGCGCCGTCCCCCATCGCCCCCGGCGACTGCTGGGCGGCGAGGGCGAACGGCACGGCGATCAAGAGGGAGGCAACCCGGGTCATTTCTTCTCCTGCGCGCGGGCTTTCTGGTCCCGCTGCATTTGTTCATACACGCGCTGCTGCGCCGGCGTGAGTACGGCCGAGATCTTGAGCCT